>JAHHII010000018.1 GCA_019358855.1 Timaviella obliquedivisa GSE-PSE-MK23-08B
GCCCGTAAAACGATTTGTTTCTCTAAATCTAAATGGCTTCATGATGCCGTGATTGGACTATTCATCAATCGCTATGAATTTGACTTAGATATCTAACTGCCAATCCACAGGTCTAGAACATTACCAAGAAGAGGAAGTGGAATTATTAGAGTATCACAATTTTGAGGAGGCATACCAAGAGATTGGCAAGTTTTTAGACGATGTTTACACGAAGAGAATTCATTCGTCGTTAGGATATTTAACGCCAACAGAGTTTGAGAATCAATGGAAAGAATGTAAAAAGAGTAAAGGAGAGATAGAAAATGTAATGACTTGATGTATGATGTGGAGAATAAATCAATTTGCCTAAAGCTGGCTTTTTGGATGTCCAGTTTTAGGGATGCATTACAGATATAAATTCGGGTTATCTGCCTGAAGGTGCTCTAACTGAGCAGCCCTGAGCAAGGGGGCTGATAAGTCAATGCATCCCATTGGGATTTTATTTTCACGCAACTCTCTTAGATCGTTTTCTGACTCATTCCTGTGCTGCGCTGTGCGATCGCTTGAACAGCGCAGTTGTTGCAGGCGTTTTCTGCTCGCTTAAGAATTGTTGATCGGTTGAAGCTCATGGAATAGATCTGAGTTCAAGAAAGCTTGGCTTGGTGTCAGGTCGGGTTGACAAGTCGGCATCCAAAGCTCCACTCCAGCAGGAACCAGCGATCGCCCGTGAACGGGGAGAGGATGGAGTCATTGCTGTTCAAGTGCCTTGATCTTATCTTAGACGACGCTCTTATCTTTATTGTGTAACGCTCAAGTCCTCTATGCCATCTGTCGAGCCATGAGTTGAGCAAATAATCCCGCTTGATTTTTCAGTTCTGTAAAACTTCCTTGCTGGACAATCCGACCAGCTTGCAACACGTAAATGCGATCGGCATTGCGGATGGTACTGAGTCGGTGAGCAATCACTAAGCGAGTTACCTGTAATTGATCGAGACTGGCACTGACAATCGCCTGAGTTTTATTGTCTAACGCACTGGTGGCTTCATCAAATAGCAATATTTTGGGTTTCAAAGCTAACGCCCGAGCGATCAACAGTCGTTGTCGCTGCCCTCCAGAGAGATTGGTGCCACCTTCACGACACTGTGTGCATTCCCATAGGCATCGCAGCAATGTCGTCTGCAAAGCCAGCTAGTTGGGCAGCGTCCCAGGTAGCATCCAGAGTCATCAGGGCATTTCCAGCAATATTCTCAAAGATCGAAGCCGACATTAATCGACCATTTTGGAGCACAACTCCTAACTTATTTCTAAGGATGCCATAGCTAACTCAGCAAAATGGTTCATTATTTGGTTCAGTTTTCTGGTTCATTGCGGGCTACAGTCTTTGCTCTTCAAAACGAGTTGCGAAGAGTTGATCCAAACTTTAGTCGAAGAGACCAGAGAGACGAAAATCTTTGTCCAGCTGCTGTAGAGATCGGCTCACTCATATTGATCAAAAACAGTTTGCAGTAATGGGCGATCGCCTCTTCCTCCCGTACTCAAACTTGTCTTGGCGCAAGGGAAGGTTTGACAAAAGTAGATAATTCATCCGAAAAGATTCTATATGGAGGTTCAGAGGCGATCGCCCGTTGCTCCATCAAACCAATGAATCGATTGAGTTGGCAGTGTCAGCATTATGGTCTGACCGCTGCTAATCCCTTCAGACGCTCTCAGGAGGACGCGCAAGGTATTCGGTTCTCCCAATGGATTTTGGACTCGTACACTGAGTAAATTGTGCATACCCAGATTCTCAATCAAGAACACCTGACCTTTGATAGTTTGTGGGTCTTCAGACGCTGCAAGGGTAAGATGTTCTGGTCGGATACCCAAGATAATCTCTTGAGAAGATGTAGAGAGGGTCAGGTCAAGAGGTAGAGGAATCCGAGTATTGCCAAAAAGTGCTGTATTGCCTTCATGGTGAAGCTTCAGAAAGTTCATTTGTGGGCTGCCAATGAAACCTGCCACAAATTGATTCGCAGGTTGAGAATAGATGCGTTCCGGCGTATCAAGCTGTTGTAAGAATCCGTTATCAAGTACTGCTACTTTAGTTGAAAGAGTCATCGCCTCTGTTTGATCATGAGTCACGTAAACCACTGGCGCATTTTGTTGCTCAAACAACTGCCTTAACTCAGCCCGCACACGTTCTCGCAAGAGAGCGTCTAAGTTGCTGAGGGGTTCATCTAACAAAAATACATCAGGACGACGAACTAACGCTCGTGCCACAGCGACACGCTGCCGTTGTCCACCCGAAAGCTGACCCGGTTTGCGGTTCATTAAGACCTGTAAGCCTAAAAAATCCCCAACTTCATTAACCCGTTGTTTAATTTCTGTTGCAGCAATTCTTTGCAGCTTTAAGCCGGAAGCAATGTTGTTATATACAGTCATGTGCGGGTAGAGCGCGTAGCTTTGGAAAACCATAGCAATATTACGATCGCCAGGTCTTAGTCGAGTGATGTTGCGTTGGTTCATCATGATTTGTCCGCTAGTCGGCTGCTCTAATCCAGCAATCAATCGTAAAATGGTTGACTTACCGCATCCTGATGGTCCTAATAAGGTTAAAAATTCTCCTTGGCTCACACTCAGATTCATCTGTTTAACAGGAACTATCTGTGGTGTATACGCCTTAGACAAATTTATCAGTTCAAGTTTCTTATCCATCACATCCTCTTCTGCTTGATCTTTTATTCTTCCTTCAGGAGAGCCAAAGGAACCACCAATCTTTTATCCCTTCACTGCTCCTGCCGTTAAACCTTGCACAATTCGACGTTGAAAGAACAGCACAAGCACCACTAAGGGTAAGGTGCCCAGAACGGTTGCAGCCGCAATTGGACCAAAGGGAATTTCAAAAGGTGAAGCACCAGCGAGTTGTGCACTTGCAACTGGAATCGTTTTCATAGACTCTTGTGTAATAAAGGTCAAAGCAAAAATGAATTCATTCCAGGCTGCAATAAATGTGAGGATACCTGTTGTAACAAGCGCTGGAATTGTCATGGGTAAAACGATTTCTAGCAACATCCGCCCAGTGCTGTAGCCATCCACCCTGGCAGCATCTTCTAGATCTTTGGGAAGATCTTGGAAGAAACTCCGCATGACTAGAATCGTTAGAGGTAGATTAATCGCAGTGTAAGGAATGATTAGAACTAGGTAATTATTAGCCAAGTGCAAGTATCGAACGACTTCTAGCAACCCGAGAAAAAGTAGAATAGGCGGAAATAAGGTGACGATGAGAATAGCTGCTAAAATTATGCTCTCACCCTCGAGTTTGAGACGAGCCAAGGCATAGGCAGCAGGAGCACCGAATCCTAGGGCAAGAATGCTTGAGAGTGTGGCGACGAGAACGCTGTTGAGCAGGTAGTTAATTAAAGGACGACGCGAAAATAGTTCGACGTAGTGACTAAGGGTGTACCGATGGGGAATATAGACGGTAGGAACACTGGAAATATCAGCATTTACTTTAAATGAAGTTAGTAATTGCCAAAGTATTGGAGTCAAACAGAATACCACCGTTAAAAGAATTGCCAGTGGTAAGACAATTCGCTGGAGGAGTTGGTGAACGATCGCAGGAGGGAAGTGTCGTTTAGTCTGCTCACGTGGAACTGTTGTCATTGATGATCTCCAGATATCCTAATTTTAGATTGATTGAGACAGAAATTAGCGATCGCCACCACCACAATCAACAGCACAAAGGTCACAACCACCAACGCTGCACCATAACCAAAATCCAGGTAGCGCATCACCGTTGTATAAATGTAAAGAGAAACCATCTCAGTAGCCCCACCGGGACCGCCGCCTGTCATCACTGCAATCAGGTCAAAGCTACCAAACGCCTGAGCAAAGCGAAATACTAGAGCAATCACAATTTGAGGCACCAATAATGGCAGCGTAATTTGATGAAAGCTTTGCCAAGAACTTGCACCATCAATAGCGTGCGCCTCATACAAATCGTTGGAAATTGACTGTAAGCCTGCTAACAACAAAATACTAATAAACGGTGTTGTTTTCCACACGTCTGCTACAATCACTGAAATCATTGCCAGTGTTGGATCGCCCAACCAGTTAACGCCTGCATTGATCAGTCCTAAACGAAGCAAGATATCATTAACGATACCGTATTGATCATTGAAGATCCACGTCCACGCTAAGGCAATTAGAGCGGTAGGTAATGCCCATGGCAATATGGCGATCGTGCGGACAACGCCCCGTCCTTGAAAGGATTGGTTGAGGACTAAAGCAATCCCCATTCCTAAAATCAACTCTAAAATAACCGACGCTCCAGTAAAGACGATCGAGTTCCATAGGCTCTGCCAAAACCTTCCATCCTGGATCATCCGTCCAAAGTTGTGCAAACCTGAAAATACAGGCTCTAACTCAGTTCCTAGATTTTGGGTAAACAAACTCTGCCAGAAGGCTCGACCAATCGGGTAAGCAAACACCAGTGACAAAATCAGCAAGGCAGGAATGAGTAATCCCCAACCTATTATTCGTTCTTGTGAGCGCATTATGTTCTAGAGAATCAAGGGAAAGAAGATGACTTAATTGTCTAATCTAGGCTTTATTGCCATTGTTTAATAGCGATCGCGTTTCGGTTGCAGCGGCTTGCATAGCCGCTTGTGAACTCATTCGCCCTGACAGGGCAGCACTGAGATATCGTTGCAAAATATCAGAGGTTTGAGCATATTGAGCAATGGGAGGACGCAAAACTGCATTATCTAATACTTGTAGCATGATCGGGAAAAAGCTGTATTTTTCTAATATTTGAGGATCGTTATAAAGCACTCGACGGCTGGGTAAATAGCCAGTATTCAAGACAACCTGACGTTGAGCCGCTTCGCTGGTGAGAAATTGCACCGCTTTCCAAGCTTCTTGAGGGTGCTTTGTAGTACTAGAAATACCCCATCCCCATCCTCCCAAACAAGCAGCACTGTCATAGCCAGAAGCATGAACCATAGGCTTGATTCCCACTTTGCCCTTAACCAGAGAATCTTCAGCATTCAGCAACGTCCAAGCGTAAGGCCAATTGCGCATCAAAAGCGTATTACCGCTTTGAAATAAACGACGAGGTTCGTCTTCTTGATAGGTAATCACTCCGCTCGGTGAGATGCCCTGTTGAATGGTATTGACTAAAAACTGAAGAGCGGCGATCGCTTGCGGTTGATCCAAACCAACCTCTTTCGTTTCAGAATTAATCCAAAACCCGTTGTTACCCTGTAGCACCTCCATAAACATGGCAACAACACCTTCATACTGTCGACCTTGCCAAACGTAGCCCCATTGAACTGCATTGTTCTTTTGCAATATTGTTGCAGCCTGTACAAGATCAGTGAATGTTTTTGGGGGTTGCAGTTCTGCTTGTTCTAAGAGATCTTTGCGATAGTAAAGCATTCCTGCATCTGTACGCCAAGGTAAACGATATATCTTACCGTTATAGCGTCCACCGTCTATATCGGCGGGTAAAAACGCTGTCAGTTCTGTATCAGAGATTAGACTAGATAAATCTTTAAGCCAGCCAGCGGCGGCAAATTTGGAAGTCCATGTTACATCTAGATTGATCAGATCGTAAGGCGAGTCTCCTAGTAAAAAAGCTGAAGTATTTAGATCTTCGATCAGATTTGAGGCAAGTGGACCTTCGACCATATTGAGACGAATTCCTGGATTTTGCTGCTCAAATTCCTGAATAATAGGTCTTAAGGGTTCAACCTCGGGTGCATTCATCAAAAAAGTTAGTATGACTGGCTGCGATGTTGCAGATATAGCCACCAGTAAACTACTCAGCAGGCACACCGCGAGCAAGCTAGTACCCCGAAATAATTTAGATCGTCGCCACAGATTTAAAAGAGTTCTGCTACACGGCATAAGTTTTTTCATACGTCAGCAACTAATCATTGTTTAAATGAATTTTGAGACAATTTTATGCTGATTCTGCTTCCTTTGACCTACACCCATCTGAAATTTAGCTCAGTTTTTAGCTCAGTTTTTAGCTCAGCTTTTAAATTGGCTTAGTTCGCAGACATTATATAGATAGAATAGGGTAGCTAAGATATACAGGCAGTCTAAAAAGATTGCTCTTTGTTGCCCTCAGACCCCCCATGAGAGACAATTTGCAGCTTCCATTACAAAAGCTTTTTCGACGGCTTAATGTTCGACGACCTTGGGCGCTTCTTGCAATTTTTCAAATAGTGTTGCTGCTAGTGCTGTTGCTCACACCTCGCCCCCCTGTTCCTGTAGCTTTTGTAGTGCCTCCCGATGAGGTGGAACAGTGGTCATCTTTGGTTAAAGAGTTTCATAAGCACCACTCAAATATTCGGATTAGTTTATATCGGGGTGGGATAACAACTGACCAAAGATGGGGAGTCTATACTTCAGATTTGAGAAATTCTGAATTAAAAAAAACCTCCCCTTATTACGATCTCGTCTACATGGATACAATTTGGGTGCCTATTTTTGCATCTTTAGGATGGCTAGCAGATTTGTCTAATCTCTTTTCTCCTGAGGAGTTAGAGCAATTTCTGAAGGCAGACATTGAAGCTGGAACATACCAAAATAAACTATACCGGATTCCCTTTCATTCGGGAGCAGGCGTACTTTACTACCGTAAAGACTTGCTGGAGAAACAAGGACTTAAACCTCCTCAAACTTTTCAAGATCTGGAGGAAATTTCTCAAAAGTTAAAAGCCAGCAAATTAGCAAATTGGGGTTACGTTTGGCAAGGAAACCAGTATGAAGGATTAGTCGCAACATTTTTGGAAGTACTTGAAGGATATGGTGGCTTTTGGATTGATGAAAAGGGCAATGTAGGTCTTGATCAAGAACCTGCACTGAAAGCAGCAAAGTTTTTGCGTGACACAATTAGGAAGAAAATTACGCCTCCAGATGTGATTACTTACGATGAAGTCCAATCTCTGCAAAAGTTTATGAACGATGAAGTCGTTTTTCTACGGAGTTGGCCTTATGCTTGGAAGCGATTGAATGAAGACGATCGCTTGAGAGGTCACGTGGGGTTCACCTCTGTCGTTCATGATGTCAACCAGCGCAGTACTCCTTGTCAAGGGGGCTGGGGGTTCGGAATTACCAAAAATTCTCAGCATCCTGAAGAAGCTCGGCAAGTCATTCAGTTTTTTGCCACTCAAGAGGTACAACGACAAGTTGCATTAGATTTGGGCTATTTACCAAGTCGGCGATCGCTCTTCAATGATCCAGCATTCGTTCAACAGTATTCTAGCTTTCCTGCTTTTTCTAAAATGATTGCTCAATCGGTGTCACGTCCCGCGATCGCTAATTACAACGATGTATCTCAATTATTGCAGGAGGCGCTTAGCAAGATTTTGAAGAAAGAAGCCTTTCCCGACCCAAAATACTCTGCTGTAGATTCTCAACAAATTGTTGAGAACACGATGCGTAATGTGGCGAAGGATACTCGCGGATTAATCAAAGAAGCTGAAAAATGACGAGATAACAGCGTGGCTAAGTATTACTTTGGACAAATGATTAACGGAATATTCTGATCGCTCAGATTGACGGAACTGACACTTTTAGAACATTGGTTCTGCATCTCTTGCCACTCTGCCCAATTCTTCCTCGCAGACAAACATGTGAATATCAGGAGAATAGATAACCCAATGTTGAAACACAATAATAAATTATTAGAAAGAAGATAGCGATCTTTCTGCAACCGTTCTAGAATTTCTTGAGCGTTCAGCGGTCGGTTCCCTGGGAAAGGAGACATTAGATCGTTAATTAAATTTGCGAACCACGAGGAAATGCCTGGAGCACTGTCTCGCCATTTTAAAGTACCTGTCTTGGCACTTTCTAGAAAATCGATGGGGTGTTTACCCGTCATTAAATGAACCAAAGAACGACCTAGAGCATAGAAATCAGACTGTGGAACAGCTTTACCATTTGCTTGTTCTAGAGAGGTATAGCCAGGAGACACAATGCCTGTAATATCGCGTCCACCGCCAACTTTTGCCAGGTAAGTGTTGGTAATTTGTCGTACTGAACCGAAATCTATCAGAACCAGTTGTCCATTAGGTTGCAGCATGATGTTGGAGAGCTTAATGTCTCGATGGAAAAGTTTGTTTTGATGCAGCAGATTAAGGATTTCGAGTAATTGCTTTAGCCAATCAACTGCCAGATCTTGGGAAATCGGCTTTTGTTGAGCTAACCATTGCTCTAGATTCTGCCCATCAATTTTTTCCATGACCAGACAATGGAGTTTCAGGGTTTTCCGGGAGTCGTTGCTGAGGGCAACGGTAAAGTAACCATCCGGCTCAACATGAGGAATACCAGGGTGTTGAAGGTGTTGAAGAGTTCTAACTTCCCGTTCAAACAGTTGTACCAAGTTTGGACTTCTGATAATCTTCAAAACTCGAATAATACCTTGATCGTCAACCTCGAAAACTTCAGAGTAACTGTGTTCATCGAGTTCTCGCAGGGGATGAATCAGCCGGTACCGATTTTGGATAAGCAGAGCGGTTCCACAAGACTGACAGAACTCCAATAAATCTGGATTCTGGCGATGAAGACACTTAGGATTAATGCAATAGCTCATGCTCGTTTCCTTTGACTTTATTCTCCTAATTGACAATTAATGTATTCTCTTACAACAGGAGGTAATGTAAACCCTGCACTGCTTTTCTCAAGGAACGATCGCCTGACCAACGATTCTACTGACTCATACAAGTTAGACGGCGATACCTGCTCTAAAGCCTGTTGCAGGGTCAGAAAAGACATAGGTTCCGTTGTCGATGCTAACTGAATCGTAACCTGCTTCTCTAGGCTTGATAATCGGCTGAACAGCACCTCAATGAAACGTCTTAAGTCTCCTGTAACAATTGTGCCGCTATTCCTGAGAAATTCCGAAACGTTGCCATTCCACGAATCTCCGATTGTTGCAGCAACCATTTTTAACATGATTGGATTACCTCGGTAAATTTGAATCAAGCCTCCCCATTGTGTTTCTTCAGTCAATCCTTTTGCTCTTAAAAGTTTCCGGGCTGCCTCATCGTCCAAACCTTTCAGTTGCAGGGAACGAACAGGCAGATTCACACCTTCTAATTGAGCGATCTCTGGAGTTTTCTCTCGACTAGTGAGCACTAAACAACTGTTATGAGACTCCTGTCCAACTCGTCTCAAAAGCTCACTGTAGCCTTTGTGAGCCTCTTGGTACTGTCCAGCGAAGCCATCGTTGCTTAAAATCGTTTCAAGTTGATCTAATACCAGCAAGGAGCGACGTTGCTCGAGACAATTAATGAGGCAGGAAATTTTACTATCTAGGGAGTCTGGAATAGTGAGTTCAGAATCATCTGTAAGGAACTGGATCAATTCATTGATAAACATACCAGCCGGGACAGTCGAAAGGAGAGATCGCCAAATTAGACACTCAAAATGAGTCTGAATTTGTTCAGCAAGTTTAGCCACTAACAGCGTTTTACCGATTCCGCCCATCCCCAGTAGCGCAATCACACGACAACGAGTCGATGTATCTCCAATCATCCATTGAGTTAAACTTGCAAGTTCTGCCGTTCGTCCATAGAATACTGAAACATCAGGCACACCATCCCACACTTTAACCAATGGACTCAAAGTTGTTTGATCAACGATGTCCTGCCAACGTGCCCCGACTGCTTCACAGAGACGAACAAAAGATTCTCTACTGACTGGTTCTCTTTGCCAGAATCGTTTTAAAGTTGCAAGTGTAGTAAGCGCCGTCTCATACCAGATTGAAGCCTGACGTTTCCAACCCCGTTTTATCCTGTGTTGATCGATGATTTCTAGCCCTCTAGCAGAAGCTCTAAGGGAGCCAGACAGATTTCCTACAATACTTTCATCAAACATGTTTACTACAATCCTTTCAGAGTAAATATGTAAGTTATGCCGTCAGTCCATGCTTCATTATCCGACAAGGTATCACGTTTATTCCAATAAACTCAACCTCGATTACTTGGGCATTGCAATACCATGCCTGAAAGCAGCATTAGGGAGTTGCGTGAAAATAAAACCCTAATGGGATGCATTGACTTATCAGCCCCCTAAATCCCCCATTCTGAGGGACTTCCGAACCTGTCAAAGTCCCCCAGAATGGGGGATTTAGGGGGCGGTTCGGGGCGTTATTTAATTGCAACTCCCTTACCTATTTCCAAAGCCGTTACAATCTAGATCACGTCCTTGAAATCTTAGGTTCTTGAGTTCTTGACCTGTGGTTTTAACTGAGCTAAAGATTGAACCAAATACTGAACCATTGCACTCATTTAATTCTGTTACGCTTCAAAGCAAGGTTAGTCGCTGACTTATAAGCTTCAAAGCAAGGTTAGTCGCTGACTTATAAACTTACGAATTGCTGTAGAGCGCAACGAAACGCTACCGTATTTTCTCAGATTAATACTCCAGACAGTTTTTTGAACGTTCTGCAAGACTTACAGAGCTTACAGTTCAAGAATTGAGCTACTGATGAAAACTTAGGTTTATCTCTGGTTTTGAAAAAAGATCCCGTCCACGACTGCACTCTGTTGACAGTAAAAAAGAATTAGATTTGACACTTAAATTTACATGAAGGGAGAAGAGCTATGTATGTATTAGAGAATCAATCTAGATTGAGATCACCCTATAGCGGCAAAGCTATTATAGACAAAGTTATCTGTCAAAATGAACGTTGTCGTGTTAAATTTCATGGGATTTATTGGTCGGCAGAAGCAGTGAATCCCTTTCCCCTTCATCAAAATGATTTCGTGAACGTCGTAGGACGAAAGGGTTTAGTTCTATTAATTAAACCGTTCTCTGATCGAATTATAAAAGATCAGGCGTTGCTGGATGACAGAGTAAGTTCACCCTAATTATCCTCTACCGCTAAAAGAAAGGTAACAATATGAGCTATTGTTTAAATTCTGGATGCCACACTCCGCATCATCTCGATCGCGCCGAAGTTTGTCACGCTTGTGGAACTGCTCTACTGCTAAACAGCCGCTATCTTGCCCTGCGAGTAATTGGACAAAACCGCTTTAGCAAAACATTTTTGGCGATCGATTGCAGTCAACCTAATCGATCCTCTTGTGTCATTAAGCAGGTTTTTCTTCAAAAGGAAACAACGCTGTTTCAGCAGGAAGCCATGCGGCTCAAAGAATTAGGACAGCATGACCAAATTCCTACTTTACTAGACGCTCTCGAAGACGAGGATGATCAATATCTAATTCAAGAATTTATCGACGGGGAAAATCTGGCAGAAGAACTGAAGTCAGGCTGTTTTAGTGAAATTAAAGTTCATTCTTTGCTATGATTCAGCAGCACTGCAAGATGTGCGTTTAATGCAAGCCAGAGTGCTTTCTACCGAAGCAAGCGGTTACACATCTAAATCTGCTGTTTCTAAACAGTTATCTTCAGTTAGTAAAAAACCTTTAGCAACTATCATGTCCGGGAAGATTCAATCTACGCCAGGGAATCGTATGTGCAGGAGAACTCATCATACACTCCAGAATTAATTGTTATGAAGAACGGCACTGAGTCCCCTCACCGGGTGTAATGAATGCTAGGGAACTGGATGAGTGAACTTTGGCAGTATGCCAGATTCCACGCGGCACCAGCACATAATCACCTGGAGTATTTAAGGCTACTAAACTTTCAGATCCATCTTGCTCCAGTACAAAATCAGGTTTCATAGTCCCACTTATCAACAAGTTTCTGTAGCCACTGATGGTTCCTTTTGTACTTCAGTTTTTATGGTTGACTCCTTTTGTTTTTCAATGTTTGAGAGCAGGAGCATCCATTTGTGGGAATTCCCTAAAATAAAAGGTTAGGCAGCTTGATCGCAGTTAATCATCCAAGGTGTTCCAAATTGATCGACTAGCATTCCGAAACGGTAAGCCCAGAAGGTTTGTTGGAAGGGCATTTGCACGGTTCCATTTGCTGCCAAGGCGTGAAAAATGCGATCGGCTTTTGCCGGATCATTCAGGTTAATCGATACAGAAAAGCCTTTCGCTGCTTCCCCATATTCTGATGGACTATCAGAACCCATTAATTCCTGATCGCCGATCGTCAGGTCGAGGGGATATGCCTTCACATCTGCTAACTCCAACTCACATCGTTCTAGAGAATGTTCAGAACACTATGTAGATAGGCGAAAGTATTCCGAACCCTGTCACACAATATTTCTTGAGTAGTACTATTTCAAAGTTAATGTATTTTTTCCTTTGATATAGACAAAAAGCTACATCCTTTAGAAAAACCTAGGTAGTACTGACATACCCGGAAGCGTTTTTGCAGGCTAAGGTCTCTAGAGTGTTCCTAGAGTAGTGGATTTAGAGCCTATGTCTCGCCATCTAGAACGGTTACTGCAACTTGATTCTTTACTGCGTTCAGAACACCGTCAGACCGCCAAGTATCTGGCTAATGCGTTAGAGGTCAGTGAAAGAACAATTCGTACTGATTTAGCTTTTTTGCGCGATCGCTATCACGCTCCGTTGGAGTTTAGTCGGCAGAAAGGCTATTACTATTCGGACTCAGACTGGCGATTGCCGACAATTCCGTTAACGCAGGGAGAATTATTTGCGTTGACATTGGGCGCAAATATGTTGCAAGCCTATGCAGGGTCAGCCTATCAGGTGGATCTAAAAGCGGCGATCGCCCGTCTAGCTGAACGATTACCAGAACAGACCTGGGTGGATTTACAGCAATTAGCGCAAGAGAATGTGGTATTTCGGGTAGGTGCAGAGTTAGATCTAGACCCGATCGTTTGGCATGAGTTAGAGAAGGCGATACAGAAGCGACGACGGGTACAAATGTCGTATTTTACGGCAGGTCGAAATGCAGAGTCGGAGCGAGAACTCGATCCATATGTATTGCATTTTGCACGGAATAATCCTTATATCACGGGCTGGTGTCATAAGAATCAGGCGGTGCGAGATTTTCGGGTGGATCGAATTCGATCGCTCTCTGTTTTGACAGAAACGTTTGAAGTGAGTGAAGAGTTCGATCGGAAGGCTCATTTTGCCCGGATGTTCCAGCATGAGGTAGGAACTGAAGTGCGAGCGATCGCCATTTGGTTTGAGGCGCGGAGTGCGCCCTATATCCGGGAGCGGCGCTGGCATCCGAGCCAGGTGCTGGAAGAGCATCCAGATGGAGCAGTGACGTTGAGGATGGATGTGCCAGGGCTAAATGAGGTAAAGCGGTGGGTATTGTTTTACGGGGCAGGTGCGCGGGTACTGGAGCCGCCGGAGTTGGTAGAGATGGTCAAGGATGAATTGGCTGGGATGAATGAGTTGTATTGGGAGGACTAGGTGATGAACTTTTTAGAGATTCAGTTTGCGATCGAAGGGACGACAAAGACTTTACCTGCTGATCATGGCTATGCGCTGTATTCTGCGGTGAAACAGGTTTTGCAGAAAGCCGAGATCGAGCCACAGAATATTCCGGCAGATGTGAAGCTCTGTAGCGTGCCAGGTGTGCCGAATCGAGAAGGCAAGATATATCTGCATCAGCGATCGCGTCTTCGACTTCGGTGTCCAGCCGATCAGGTGCAGACTTGGTATCGACTGTTGCAAAATCAGGAACTCAATATTCGGGGGCACAAGATTCGACTGGCGCGACCGCGTTTGACCTTGCCCAAAGCTTCTGAAACGCTCAAAGCGAGGATGGTAACTTTTAAGCTGGAGGCGATCGATCATCCAGAAGTGCCTCGTTACTTCCTGAAGTCTTGTCAAAAAGGATTGGAGCGTCTAGAGATTAAAGGGCAGTCTACATTTATTCCTAGTGATGACAATGGGAATTTGGCGCGACGAACATTGCAGATCAAAGAGAAAAAAATTGTGGGCTATAGCATTGTTGTTGAGGGCTTGAGTGAGGAAGACTCCCTGAAACTGCAATGGCATGGCTTGGGTGGACGGCAGCACTTTGGATGTGGTTGGTTTTATCCTTATAAGGAGGAAAATAATGCAGCCTAATGCAATGCCTCCTCAGTTAAAGCCAGATATCCTACTGGCAAAGTCGTCGATGCCAGGAAATGCGGATTGGAATGGTAGTTGTCACTTAGTCGGTCATACGGCGGCGGTCGTGCAGTCGGTGACAATTCTGGTAGACACGCTCAAGGATTTTTTGATTCCACAGTTTGGCTTAACTTGCGGTTTTGAGGAACTACGGGCGACAGCTCGGTTAGCCGCATACCTCCATGATTGGGGCAAAGCCAATGATCATTTCCAGATGGTGGTGCGAAATGATCTGAAAGCATTAGATCCGCAGTATCGACGTAATCCGATGCAGCATCCGCAGATGATTCGTCATGAGGTGGCTTCGACATTGATTGCTTGGGATTTTCGTGAGTGGCTTCAGCAATGTCCTAACGCTGATTTTATGATTGCTTTAGCAGCAGCAGGTGGACATCATTTGAAACTTGGCGGCAAGCAGGGTAAGGATACGGGTGAGTTTGGTGATTTTCGTGATGGTTCAGGAGAACTAGGAATTCATTGGTATGTCAAACATCCCTATTTCAAGAAACTCATTCGGTATGGGATGCAAAATTTTGGATTGCCTAAGCACCTCAAGGTTATGGGAATCAAGTCTTATTGGGATGTCCAGATGGTTAAGCAGAAGCGCCTTCAGATTCTTGACGAAGCGTTTGCTGAATGGGAACCCAATGAAGCTTTATTAGCTGTGGTGAAGTCGTTGCTGATTGCGGGCGATTCGATCGGGTCTGCTTCGGGTCAATCCTGTATTAATCTTCAGGATTGGATGGTGAAGGAACTAGAGCAACGGTTAACGATCGAGGATTTGCAAAAAGTAATTGATGCTAGACGTGAGCACAATGAGCTTCGCCCTTTCCAAGTAGCTTTGGGAGCGCCTAGGCAGCGCGTTACCCTGGCTAGAGCAGGTTGTGGTACTGGAAAAACTCTAGGTGCTTACAACTGGGCAAAAACTCATGCGGTAGGTCGTAAGCTCTTTTTCTGTTATCCCACCACAGGCACAAGTACTGAGGGGTTTCTGGACTATGTTCAGGATGAGGTCGAATCAGTTTTACTTCATTCTCGTGCTGCGGTTGATTTAGAGATGGCGGCAACGGGAGAGGAGGGAGTTAACGGGGCTGAATTGATCTTTGATGAAGCGACTGGCAAACTGATTCCCTTGTCTTATGAGAATGAAGCAGGAATAAAACTCGATTCTTTCAAGGCTTGGGGTCCAAAAGTGAGTGTTTGCACTGTGGATACAGTACTGGGGTTGTTGCAATGTAATCGTCGTCCGATGTACTGCTTTCCAGCGATCGCCCAAGCAGCTTTCGTTTTCGATGAGGTGCATTGCTATGATGATGCACTTTTCGGAGCGTTACTACGATTTCTCAAGTGGGTTAAAGCTCCAATGTTATTGATGTCTGCGTCATTTTTGCCTTGGCAGATTCAGGCAATCGCGGCAGCAGTAGGCGAAAAAGTTGAGATTGTTCAGGGATCTCAAGATCTGGAGGAGAAGCCGCGCTATCGATTCCATTTGGTAGAAAAGCCAGATTGGGAACGGGTTGAAACGGAGATTGCAGAAGGCGGCAAAGTGTTATGGGTATGCAATCAGGTGAATGTGGCGATCGCGGTCTATCAAGAAGCCCAGCGCCGCAATCTGAATGCTGTGCTATATCACAGTCGCTTCCGTTATGAAGATCGGGTGGGGCATCACCGCAGGGTTGTGGATGGGTTTCGACAGAATCGACCCATTTTAGCGATCGCCACTCAAGTTGCAGAGATGTCTTTAGATTTGTCGGCAACATTGTTAGTGACGCAGATTGCTGATCCGGCGGGGCTAATTCAGCGATTAGGGCGGTTGAATCGGCAGCATTGTGGGCGATCGCTAGATGCCCTGTTCTATCCTCCTGAAAGTCGCTATCCCTATGAGGACGCAGATCTCAATCAGGGTGAACAGTTGATTCAAGAACACAGTGGGGATGTAAATCAGGCACAGCTTGCGGCTTGGTTAGAGCAGTCCACTGATCAGGGAACCCTCAAGACTCGCATGGTGCTGCTGGATGGGAAGTGGCGAACCTATCCGGCGGCTTTACGGGAGGCAGGGTACACCGTGACAGCGTTGCTAGAGGTGGACAAGAAAAATTGGGAGGTGGCGAAAGCAAGTGATTTGGCGCGATGTGCGGTGCCGTTAAAGGCTAAGAAAACGACTCATTGGGAGCGGCATAAAAAAGGCTATCTGATTGCACCAAAAGAGGAATGGCGTTATTGCAAACATATTGGTGCTCAGGAGGTGAAATAAATCATGTCTGAATTTACGCTATCGATTTTTGATCCAAATACATTGCTTCCCCATCGGGCGGGTATTGCTGGATTGGCATTGGCTCTGTCAGTGCTCGATCTAAAGGATGCACCGCTAACTTGGGATGTGACGGAAGATTCGGTGAAGTTGGCTTGGGAGGGGAGCGATCGCGAAGTCGTCAAATGGCTTTTGGATAAGACTTATCAAGTGACAAAAGGTGGCTATCTCGATGTTCCTGCGCTCAAGCTGGATGATCAAGGTGGCTATACCTTCACAGAAGGGGTTACAGCGTCATTTCTGCAACATAGCAAACAGCGGACTCGTGATGAAACAGCAGTAGCCAAGACATTCACGATTGATGAAGGACAGCCAGAAATTAAGGTTGAATTTCGCCCTTTACTGAGTTGTTACTACACGGGCGATCTCAAGGAAGCCTTTAATAGCAAGGGTTTGTTCAAAGAAGAGATTTCCCTTAAGGGTCATCATTTACCTGGATTGGTCGAATGCTTCGTGAATGGAGCCTATCAAGAATCTGCTGAAGGGTTTTTGGCATTACTGTTTCTGCCGTTGGCTTGTGGCTATTACAGACTACCAAATTTCCGATCGGCGGTTGTGATTCCAGAGGTGATGAATCTTAAACAATGGGTGAATCGTCGTCGAGAATTTTCTGGGCGAACCTACCGCAACTTCCGTAGTAGTGGATCTGGAGAGTCAGCTTTGCATTTTCTGCTTCAAGAAAAGTTTTTAGAAGATGCCAAGTTGGAACGGGTCAATTACTGCGAGGTCTATCAACTAGGTAAACAAACCTGGGATGCGAATCAGTCTTATCTCAAACAAGCGGTTTATCGGATTGAAGTTAAAGACAGAGTTCTTGAGCTATACGATGCTGCTGTTCAGTTCTTCCCAGCCAGGGTGAAACAAACTGACAAAGGAGAAACCTGGCTAGCGATTTCCAAAGTATTGCCCTGGATCTGCGACAACTTGGTGGCTGGAAAGTCTTGGTTCGCAGGTTTTTTTGAATTTCACAAACGGAATGAAATGTATGAACGTGGAGGACTTGTCAAAATGACTGATACATTGGCTGATAAAGAGAAGACGCTATTTGATACGGTACAGGGTGCATTTAGTGTTTACCTGTGGAGACAGATTGTTCAGGCACAAAAGCAAGGACGCAAGTTGGATTATGGTCAGGTTACAGATAAAGTAATTTACCGAATGCAGCGACCGAGCACACAACAGGACTTTGCTACAGCATTGGTTGATTTCTTGAGTCAGTTTCGGAGCAAGTCATCTCGTGGGGTTGGTTTAGAGGTTTATCAATGGCTGCATGGCGAAAACTGGCGACAGGCTAGAGATCTAACCCTACTGGCGATCGCTACCTATACCAGTAAAAAAGGCGATGCATTAGATGGGCAAGAGGTTCCGATTGAATCTCTTTCTGAGTCTGAAGCTGAATTTTTTGAAATGACCGTTAAATAATCCAACCGTCTAATTTGACACTACTATCGAGGAACTAAAATCATGTCTCAACATCTTTTCATTACCGTTGTTACTCCCACCGCCGTTGCTGCCAATAACCGAGGTGAAGGCGATGGCAGCACTCTTTCAACTCTACAAAAAATCACTCGTGGCAGTGACCAATATACCACTGTCAGCGCTGAGGCGATTCGTTGGGGACTGCGTGAATTCTTTCAGAATAGTGATGAAGCCGCAACGAATCGAACATTTAACTCGGATACGGATAAGTACACGCTTAAGAATGAACGATTCAGCGCCAAAGACTTTATTGATGATGATTTGTTTGGCTACATGGATGCCAAGAAAGGTAAGGACAATAAAGATGCGACAACCAAGCGGCGAGGTGCTTTGGAAGTCAGCCGTGCCATTAGCCTTGATTCTTACTGGGGTGATATAGCGTTTGGATCTAAAGGAGGTGAGAAAAACAATACCTCGATTCACAGTACGGAAGTCCATTGCACAGCTTATCAGTACACTATTGCACTGACTCCAGAGAGTCTGAAAGATCCTAAGCGGGCGATCGCAGCCCTCAATGCAATCTCTGCAGTCCGTCATGTGGGTGGCAACCATTCACGTTTTCTGTTTGATTTCCGTCCTGAATCAATCGCCATTCGCATCACTGAAGATCCTAGCCCTTGGATTATGGATTGCTTCAAGCGGGTTGGGGATGGGGTTGGTTGTACGCGCTTAGTCCGTTTGGTAGAAGTGGGTGATGTAAAAGCTGATGAACTAATTGTGGGTGGTGAAATTTCTGATAACGTCCTCTACCGCGAACAATTAGAAAAACTAGGTGTGAAAGTTTGTCGCGGTGTGAAAGAGGCGATCGCCCTTGCCAAGGACTCTCTAAAATCAGGAGTGAAGGTTTAATGCAGCTCTACTTGGATTGCCCCTGCACAAGCTTTCCTAGAAGCTTTGCACGAGACTTTAAGGAAACCTATCGCTATCCACCACCATCAACAGTTTATGGACTGCTGCTATCGCTCGTAGGCGAAGTGAATATGCTAGCTCATGCAGGGGTGAAGTTGGCGATCGGTATCATTGGTAATGATCCACCAATTTCTCGCATTGTTCGCAAGCAGCGTCATCATAAATTTAGTGTCAAGCATCTAGGAACCTACCCTTCTAGCCAGTTTTCTAAGCCAAATCATCATGAACTTCTAACGGACGTGCAATTTGTTGTACGTATCGATTCGAGTAATGAAGCTGCAACAGTGAAGTTGATAGAGCGAGTGGCGATCGCACTATCGACACCAGAACAAATTACTCGATTTGGGGGACTAAGTTTAGGGGAGTCTTGGGCGATGCTGAACGGAGTGCGACGCTATCGTGAAACAGATGGTATGGTTCGCTGGTTGATGAAGGATCGGCGTGGATTAGTTGGTTTACCCGTTTGGATTAATCGCCAAACAACACAGGGTACGTTTCAGCGATTTTCATTCAACCATGACCTGACTGATGATTGTTGGGTCAGTATTGTTCCACCCATTGAGCCTGAAAAACCTGAAAAGAAGAAAACAAAGACGGAGAGTAAGTAAGAGGCGCGCGCTATTGGGAGAGATCCAGCTAGACTTAGCCGCAGGCAATGAACCCAAATCGACGTTATATTTAGAGCCGCAGGAGAACCTTTGGAGTTTCCTGCGGTCAGCCCACTCACGATATGACCATGGCTTCAACCCCCGTTGTATTTGTCACATCCGATCGCGCGATCGCCCTCCCTCCAGAGATTCAGGCAACCCTGCAACCGGGGGATGAGTACTTGGTGTGGCAGACAGACGACACAATTTTGCTAAAAAAGGTGCAGAAGCCAATGGCGATCGCTGACATTAGAGCCAAGGTAAAAGCTTTAGGCACCGATCCTGAGGAGCCAACATTGGAAGAACTCAGCCAGATCGTTCACGACGTTCATCAGCAAAGCTAAGCTTATGCGCGTCGTCTTGGATACGAATATCTAGTTATCAAGACTGCTGTGGGGTGGAGTCCCTGACCAAATTCTTCAACTCGTGGAACAGGTTGAGATCGAAGCGATCGGCTCAGAGGAAATTCTAGATGAATTGCAAAAAACATTGCAGCGACCTAAGCTGCAAAAACGATTAAAGCAGTTGGAAATAGCTGCTGATTCTGTCATGTTAATTGTCCAGCAAGTGATGACAGTTGTCCGTATTGAGATATTAAAAGTTTCGGGTTTGCGTGACCCTAAAGATGCCATCATCGTCGCCTCAGCCGTTTCAGGTCATGCAGATTTAATTGCTACAGGTGATCAAGATTTATTAGTTTTAAGAAAGTTTTCTAGAATTCAGATTCTATCTCCCAAAGATTTTTTAGCGGAAAAATAGTAATTTTGTACGCGGAAGCTATTTTGCAGGATTAGTCACGCATGGTGGAATCAGTTAACTTTTACTGGAGACACCGTGACCACTATTGAACCATTTAGTTTTTCTACTGTTCACGAATCTGTTCCGACTCTTCGAGTCTCAGCACTTCATGCGTTTGCGTACTGTCCGCGTTTATTTTATCTCGAAGAGGTGGAGGAACTGTACACACAAGATGCTGCGGTATTTGCAGGGCGAAGGCTGCATGTAGATTTGGAGAAAAAAGAGGATGAGGAATGGGAAGATCTATTTTTGGAGAACGCTGAGCTAGGGCTGCGAGGACGAGTGGATGCATTACGATCGCGCGATGGACAAACAATTCCCTATGAGCATAAGCGCGGTCGTTGTCATCGCGATGACAATCAGCAGCCCCAGGCATGGGCAAGCGATCGCCTCCAAATTCTTGCCTATGCGTACTTGATTGAAATGGCGCTGGGCATTCCGGTTCAAGAAGGTCGGATTCGTTATCACGCAGATAATACGATGGTTCATGTGCCGTTGAATGAGGCAGGGAAGGCGGATGTGCGAGAGGCGATCGCGCGTGCAAGAGAACTTAGCTTATCCACTCATCGTCCACCTGTAACCGAGAATGAGCGGATGTGCGCGCGTTGTTCTCTGTCGCCTGTTTGTTTACCAGAGGAGGCTCGGTTAGCTCATGATAAGGAGTGGCAGCCTGTACGATTGTTTCCAGAAGATGACGATCGCTTAATTTTGCATGTGCTGGAACCAGGAACGAGTGTGGGTAAAACGGGGGAGCAAATTAAGATTAAGCGTCGAGATCAACCTGATGAAAAGGTGGCGGCTCGACAGGTCGGACAGGTCGTGCTTCATAGTTATTCGCAGATTTCGACTCAGGCGCTTTATTTTTGTGCATCTCAAGATATTGGGGTGCATTTTGTGTCAGGTGGAGGACGCTATTTAGGAAGTTTGGATCGTCGGCAAGGGAGCATTCAGCGGCGGATTCGGCAGTATGGGGCGTTGAGTAATCCGGAGACTTGTTTAGCTCTAGCACGACGGCTGGTCGTTTGCCGAGGAAAGGGTCAGCGGAAGTTTTTGATGCGGGGGCAGCGGGGAATGGCAGAGATTCCTGAGAAGCTGGTAGAGGCGATCGCTCAGATGAAAGCGGTGCTAAAGCAAGTGACGAGTGCAAAATCTCTGGAGTCCCTGTTGGAATTTGAGGGGAATTTAGCGGCACTGTATTTTGGGGCGCTGCCTGAACTGATTTCTGAACAAGTTGATACGGCACTGCGGTTTAAGCATCGGAATCGCCGTCCACCCAAAGATCGATTTAATGCGCTGTTGAGTTTTGGCTATGCGCTGTTGTTAAAAGATGTCATGAATGCAGTGTTGGTGGTGGGATTGGAGCCTGCCTTGGGCTTTTATCATCAGCCTCGGACGCAAGCGCCGCCGTTGGCGTTGGATTTGATGGAAATTTTTCGGGTGCCGTTGGTTGACTTGCCGATTATGGGTTCGGTGAATCGGGGGCAGTGGGACGTGGATGCGGATTTTACGGTGCGGGGTGAGCAAGTGTGGCTCAGTGACAGTGGGCGACGAAAGTTTGTAAGTTTGTATGAACGCCGCAAGGAGGAAACTTGGAAGCATCCGATGACGGGCTATTCGTTGACATATCGACGCTTGTTGGAATTAGAGGTGCGGTTATTGGAGAAAGAGTGGTCGGGGGAGGGGGGATTGTTTGCGCAGTTGATTTTGCGTTGAGGGGTGAACGAACTGTAATCAGAGGAATTGTTAGCCATGGGAGAGTCTCAGAACTGGTATTTGATTTGCTATGACATTCGCGATCCGAAGCGATGGAGGAAGGCTTATAAACTTTTACAGGGTTATGGAGAATCTGTACAATTGTCGATTTTTCGGTGTCGGTTGACTCAGCGCGATCGGGAGAAGTTGCGATGGGAGTTAGAGCAAATTTTGGAGGTGGAAGATAGTTTGTTGTTAGCAGGGTTATGTCATCGTTGTGTAGAGCGTGTAGAGAAGTGTAATCGTCCCAGTGCCTGGGTGGTCAATGATGTGGGGTATCGATTGGTTTAAGCAGGGATCTGTGGATGAGACAGATGTGAAGGACAGTTGATTCTCATATCCCTTACAGAGGCTAGGGTTGAAGGTTTATTATGGTTGTAGTGGTGCTTGTGTTCCTTAAAACCTCCTGCGAGGAAAGGTTTTTATAGAGTTTGTATGGATGCTTTATCAATTTTCAAGTGGGATTACCCCCGTTATTTCCAAACTGCGATAAGATTCTTGCAGAACCTGCTAGGGAGTATTCTGCCATGGAGGTTTTGATGATCGCCGTGAGCGAACCTTTGATGCCGTAAGGCGTTGAGCACTCGATGCGGTTTCTGGGGTTAAGCCCCTAGAAGTGTGAGCGAACCTTTGATGCCGTAAGGCGTTGAGCACTGTACCCTGGAAATGTAACGGAGTATCGCTTAAAAAGTGAGCGAACCTTTGATGCCGTAAGGCGTTGAGCACAGGAAGATTCTCTCCCAAGGCTCCCTCTCCGCCGAAGTGAGCGAACCTTTGATGCCGTAAGGCGTTGAGCACATGTCACCAGGCTTGAAGGTGTCATAGGTTTTTAGTGAGCGAACCTTTGATGCCGTAAGGCGTTGAGCACGCGAAAGCGGCTCAGGCTGATGCCCAAGAAGAAATGTGAGCGAACCTTTGATGCCGTAAGGCGTTGAGCACAAGCTAGGGAATCAGGGCAAGTATTCCAAGGGGGAGTGAGCGAACCTTTGATGCCGTAAGGCGTTGAGCACATCTCTTGGCAGATAGTTGCGTATCGCGTTTCATTACCGTGAGCGAACCTTTGATGCCGTAAGGCGTTGAGCACTGGCGGGGATCTCAACCCGACGCGGCTGACCTTCAGTGAGCGAACCTTTGATGCCGTAAGGCGTTGAGCACCTTTGAACGGCACCCACATCAATTCGCAAAGCTCCGTGAGCGAACCTTTGATGCCGTAAGGCGTTGAGCACAGGGCGATCGGACAGATGCAGAGCGGTTGGACGATCGCGTGAGCGAACCTTTGATGCCGTAAGGCGTTGAGCACCACGTCGGGGATTTAATCGCGGGTCATCCCGTGACTGGTGAGCGAACCTTTGATGCCGTAAGGCGTTGAGCACTACCCGTCTGTTTCTAATACTTCCATAGAAGAAACGTGAGCGAACCTTTGATGCCGTAAGGCGTTGAGCACCATATTTTGGGCTACGGAATTAATAAGGAGGGCAATCAGTGAGCGAACCTTTGATGCCGTAAGGCGTTGAGCACGTTAAATTCATTGAATACGCCTTTTAACGACGATGAAGTGAGCGAACCTTTGATGCCGTAAGGCGTTGAGCACTGTGTGTAGTATGCTATGTACTAGCCAAAGAAATTTTGTGAGCGAACCTTTGATGCCGTAAGGCGTTGAGCACCCAGGTATTGTATTGGTGTTAAAATAAAACCATGGATCGTGAGCGAACCTTTGATGCCGTAAGGCGTTGAGCACCCTCCCAATGGCTAAAGTGATTGGGAAAAACACCCTCGTGAGCGAACCTTTGATGCCGTAAGGCGTTGAGCACTTATTTCAGCACCTTTATATTCGAGTTTTAAGCCGTGAGTGAGCGAACCTTTGATGCCGTAAGGCGTTGAGCACAACTAATCCGTGAATTACTTTTTTTTGTTCTTCGTTCGGTGAGCGAACCTTTGATGCCGTAAGGCGTTGAGCACTTGGAGATATTACTTGAATTAATTGATGACAAAGAAAAGTGAGCGAACCTTTGATGCCGTAAGGCGTTGAGCACTTTAAGGAATCGCCTGAGGGATTAGGTTTTGCGCCGTGAGCGAACCTTTGATGCCGTAAGGCGTTGAGCACGCTCTGTATTAGTTTTTTGTGTTAGCAGCTTAAGCGAGTGAGCGAACCTTTGATGCCGTAAGGCGTTGAGCACAGCTTGATAAAAACGTAGTCCTCCCTCAATAATTAAATGTGAGCGAACCTTTGATGCCGTAAGGCGTTGAGCACAGGAATATCGATACTGAGGACTGTCGCAGCCTCTTTGTGAGCGAACCTTTGATGCCGTAAGGCGTTGAGCACTTCAAGCCCATCGCCTTGATGGCGGCGACTTCTCCAGGTGAGCGAACCTTTGATGCCGTAAGGCGTTGAGCACATGCCTTCAGGGTTCTTCAGTTCCCAGTAGTTCTTTGTGAGCGAACCTTTGATGCCGTAAGGCGTTGAGCACAATCTACAGAAATTGCGATCGCGCTACCCTGATGGATGTGAGCGAACCTTTGATGCCGTAAGGCGTTGAGCACAGTACTTCTTCATCGCCGATCGCCCCTATCGGGTTGGTGAGCGAACCTTTGATGCCGTAAGGCGTTGAGCACACCTCTATCAGGAGTCCGCGATCGTTCGCAATGCTTGTGAGCGAACCTTTGATGCCGTAAGGCGTTGAGCACAAGTTCAGTGGCACACACTTTACACGGTTGCTCCTGTGAGCGAACCTTTGATGCCGTAAGGCGTTGAGCACATTTCAGCAGGCTTCTTGCCACTGGCGATCGCCCCCTGTGAGCGAACCTTTGATGCCGTAAGGCGTTGAGCACGTTGAATTATCCAAGTATTGTTAAGTCACGGCAGTTGTGAGCGAACCTTTGATGCCGTAAGGCGTTGAGCACCATATCTACCCTGAGTAGCCCCTGTTCATCCTGTAGTGAGCGAACCTTTGATGCCGTAAGGCGTTGAGCACGAGGATTTCAGGAAAGCTGGAGCGTCGGTGACCGTGTGAGCTAACCTTTGATGCCGTAAGGCGTTGAGCACCACGTAAAAACTGCGTACAAGCCCGCTCTTCCGTAATGGTGAGCGAACCTTTGATGCCGTAAGGCGTTGAGCACAAGACACGATTTGATTTTCGCCTTGAAGAATTCGAGCTTGTGAGCGAACCTTTGATGCCGTAAGGCGTTGAGCACATGCCTTCAGGGTTCTTCAGTTCCCAGTAGTTCTTGTGAGCGAACCTTTGATGCCGTAAGGCGTTGAGCACATACCTGGGCGAGTCCGTATCATCGCATGTGTACCATGGGGACTAAAACCTGCCCGCAATATCCCCTAAGGTTGTACTCAGCGATCGCCTGTTGTGCGATCGCCTCAGCCTTTCCTTCAGCAACGAGCGCGACACAAGCTCCGCCAAATCCGGCTCCCGTCATTCTTGCACCAAATACATTAGGTAGTGCTTGAAGAATATCAACCAGGGTATCGAGTCCAGCAATCGAGACTTCATAGTCGTCTCGTAAGCTGATATGAGAGGCATTCATTAGTTCGCCAAACTGTTTTGCACTAACACCGTTTTGAGCAGTTAAAACACGGTTGTTTTCAGTGATAACATGACGTGCTCGTTGTTGGAGAGGAGCAGGCAAATTAGCGATCGCTTCTATGATACTAACATCTCTTAGTGCTAAAACATTTAGCAGTTTAGCGGCTGCTTCACATTCTTCTCGTCGCTGATTATAGCCGCTTCCTGCTAAAGTACGGGGAATACCGCTGTCCATCACTAGGATTTCAGAGTCGGCAGGAATAGGTAGAATTTTGCGATCGAGCGATCGAGTGTCAAGAAATAGCAAGTGCTGGGTATCTGCCAAACTGGACGCCATTTGATCCATAATGCCGCACTGCACTCCAGCATATTGACGTTCGGCTTGTTGAGCAATTTGGGCAATGCAAACATCATCTAAGCTAAGGTTCAGTAGCGATCGCAATCCTCTTAACATCGCCACTTCTAAAGCCGCACTGCTAGAAAGACCAGAGCCAATTGGCACAGTTGAGGTCACAAAAACATTGAGGGGTGGAATTAAAAATCCTTTGGATTGTAGGACGCAAATACAGCCCCATAAATAGCTAGCAAAACCTTCAGGAATAGGATCAGAGAATGCAATATTAACCCGCTGAGACAGTTCTTGTGAATAAAAGTGGTACTGATTGTCAGCGCTGAATCCTAACGATACGACTGTTTGCTGCGGAATGGCAGTGGGCAACACAAAGCCATCGTTGTAATCGGTATGTTCTCCTAGTAAGTTAACACGTCCTGGTGCGCTGGCTTCAACTTCAGGAGCTTGATTAAATATATGCTGAAAATTCATTTCTTATAGATCCAGTTGTAGGGGAATAGGACGATCGCGCCCTGCCACAGTCACCATTGGCCAACTCGGATCCACCGTCAAATTTTCCAATGTGCCGTTAGCATGAATCATAAACGTATCTTCAATTTTAGCTCCTGGCAAACTTGGATTCCAAGCGATCGCCATGCCTGCGGTTAAAACATTTTCTGTAGTCGGAGTCGCTATAACTTCGCGCCCTAAATAACCCGTTGTTCCACCCTGATGATGCTGTTGAATAGCTTGGGGATATCCATACTGTTTGTAAGCTTGAGCGATCGAGTTATACACTAAATTCAAAGCTGTATTTGGCTGCGATTGATTGAGAATAGTCGCTTCAATTTCTCGCAACTGTTCATGCAATTTCACCTGTGCAGAAGACAGCGCCCCAAAATGAATAAAGCGAGTCAGGTTGGCGTACAAACCAGCCCCCCGCGCACAAAAAACCATCATTGCGACTTGCCCAATTGGGGCTTCAGTTGGCAACGGATGGCGGTAAAGCGGTAAGCGTCGCGCCCCTGCCACTAAAGTTAATGCTGGGTGCAAGCCGCGTGACCACATTGCCGCCGCTCCTGCTCCCGCGAGTTCATACTCTGTCCAGGTCGGCTTTGCTTGAGCCAGAGCTTCAGTCATCGCTTCACCCGCTAGTCGTCCCACTTGGCGGTAGCGATCGATTTCAATGGGCAGCAAAATTTGCTTGTGCTGGAGTAGGGTTGTCGGCAGAGCAACTTCCTTGAAAATCGGTCGATCGCTCAGAATTTTGCCATCCCCGATCACCTCTTGCACAAAGGTGGCTCGCTGCTCAGGCTGTGCCCACGGATTTACTTGAAGCTGAAAATCTGCGGGTAATTGCTCGTCAGTTAAGCGTTGTGCTTCAATTTCGTCAGTCAAAATCCAAGCATTGTGCGCTGTAACGAAAACTTCAGCAATACCCGTCTCTGCGGCTAACAAAACAGTATTAGAAGCCCCTCCGGTTGCCCAGGCAAACCAGTCTGTGCCCCGCAAACGAATTGCTGCTGCGCCAGCTTCGTCCAGCGCCTCTCGAATACGAGCTAACTTATAAACAATTTCTGCAATGGCAGTGGTCATGATTCGGAGGTTAATTTATCGTCAAGATCGATCGCCACTGCCTGAAGTTCACTGGCTTTTTCTTCAGGGAGAGCATCATTGGCAAACATTCCCGCCGCTAGTTCGGTTCCTGCAAGATATTTCAGGCGATCGCGGGTACGATAGGGCGGATAAAACTCTGCATGAAAGTGCCATTCAGGATGCGGTAGACCATCTGTAGGCGCTTGAAACCATGCCATTAAGTAAGGAAAAGGACGATTCCAAAGTCCATCAAATTTCAGCGTTACAGTTTTAATCGCTCTTGCTAAGCTATGGCGTTGCTGCGCTGACAAGTCTGAGAAACCTGTTAATGGCTGAATTGGAGCCAACCAAACTTCGTAAGGGTAACGGGCACACACTGGGACAAAAGCGATCGACCATTGATCACGGTACAAAATCCGGCGATCGTCTTCAATTTCCTTCTGAATTAAATCTTGTAAAAGTCCGTGTTGATGCAGTTGGTAATACGCTTGCTGAGTGGCTAGCATTCGAGCCGGAACTGGCGGGACAAAAGGATAAGCGTAGATTTGTCCATGGGGATGATGCAAGGTGACTCCGACTTCAACCCCTTTATTTTCAAACGGCAAAACGTACTGAATTTGGGAGTGACTCGCAATTGCCTGAGTGCGATCGCCCCAAACTTGCAGCAATAGTTCAAGGTGGTCGATGAGCAATGAACTGAGAGAAGCTTGCGGGTCTTGGGTAAAGACCACAACTTCGCAAATCCCCTGCGCCGGAAGCGTTTCGACAATGTGACCCGGTGGATCTTGGGACGCGATCGTCAGGGAGGGAAAGCGGTTTTCAAACACCGCTACGTCATATGCGCCTTCTGGCAGTTCAGTTGGAAATTCAGAATTCTTGGTCGGAGCCAGCGGATTATATTCTGGCGGCGGCATAAACGTCCGTCCTTGGCGATGGCTGGCGTATGCCACCCATTCGCTACGCAAAGGATGCCAACGCAAATGTGGGTTAGCTTTCACAGGTTCTTGGCTGGGGCTAGGCGCAACAATTCCATCAGGGATAGGAAGGCGACTGTAAAGCGTCAGCGATCGACCGTCTGGCTTAAGTAGATTTTGAAAGTGCATAAGAGGTTGTCTGAGAAGTCTAGGTTGCTATCCAATCCGCCCCCTAAATCCCCCATTTTGGGGGACTTTGAAGAAGGAGTGGCTCGGAAGTCCCCCAAAATGGGGGGTTGGGGGGCGAGTGTAAGAATCTTCGATACTTCTCAGACATCCTCTAAGATTTATGGATGTTGTGACCGATGCTAATGCTAAGCATCTGTGAGAACTATTTTTAGCGCCAGAACCTGCTGCTGAACGTTCAGAATATCATTCCAAATATGTTATGTCTTGTTAAAGTTTTTTAGTTCCAGTCTGATCTCAAACTCAAAAATCACTGACATTATTCTAGGAAAAGATATCAGAGTAACCAAAATTAAACATGACCGTTTCAGACAAAAGAATCACCCCTCCAAAGGGTGATTCTGCTGAGACATAATGGTTATATGTAACCCTTAGTACGATGCTAATGGCATTGACTGCCACAGTGAGGGAGAGGTTCAAGAGGTTCCCAAATATGCGGCGATGACTCTAGGAGAGGCAAACCACGACCCAGGGTAGCCGCCTTGATTTTTTCTAGAGGAAACTTAGGAGAGCGATCGGCATAAAGAAGCCCATTAGCTTCTTGAAAAGTATCTGTAAGCTGGGTGTAACAAAAACCGCTAAAAAGTTCGACTTGATTAACAGCCGCCAGCAAATCACCATAGCGGAGTTGTAGATCAGAGGAATTGGAAGAGCGGCTGTAGCCCCAAGTAGACTGTTCAAGTTGGCGATCGGTATAAGCAATGCCACCAAACTCGGTCAGCATAATCGGTTGACCCTGGTGCGGATAGCCATCCAGAGTGAGGACGCGCCCACCAGGACGTTGGCGATCGAACAAATCAGAAAGTTTCACCTCAGGGCCATAGCGCTTAGCAAGCCGCTGCGGCTGAATTTCGTAGTCATGAATCGCCAAAATATCGGTTGCTGCACTCTCCCAGCCATCATTGCCAATTACCGGACGAGTCGGATCAAGAGTTTTCGTGAGGTGATAAAGCGCTTGGACATAGTTGCGATGGGCAGGGGTAGCGCTCAGGTCAGGTACACCCCAAGACTCGTTAAATGGCACCCAAACCACAATGCAAGGATGGCTAGAATCTCGATTGATAACCTCAGTCCATTCGCGGGTGATCCGCTCTACGGCTTTAGACGTGAAACGATAGGCACTGGGCATTTCTTCCCAAACTAGCAGTCCTAAAACGTCTGCCCAATAAAGGAACCGAGGGTCTTCAATTTTTTGGTGTTTACGAACACCATTAAAGCCCATGGCTTTGACCAACTCTACATCACGGCGTAAGGCTTCGTCTGAAGGAGCAGTGGTGAGGGTATCGGGCCAGTAGCCCTGATCAAGCACAAGGCGGAGATAGTAGGGTTGCCCATTAAGCATAAAGCGATCGCGCTGAATCGAGACTGTGCGCATGGCGGTGTAAGACTGAACGCGATCGAGCAATTTACCATCGCGCCAAAGCTGAATTTCTGCATCAATTAGGGTCGGCTTCTCCGGTCGCCACAAGAGTTCATTGCGATAGTCATCAATGCCCGGATCAGAGAGCGCAATGCGGCGATGAATTTCGCCATTCAGCACAGCGTAAGTGTCGTCAACTAGAACCTGTTGTCCTACTGTGAGCCTAACCTTAAGCTGAAGATTATTTGTTTGCTCACCTGCAATGACTGCTTCTACACCGATTTCCCAACGCTCAAAGTGCGGTGTCCAACGAAGGCGATCGATGTAAGTAGCCGGAACACACTCTAGCCAAACGGTCTGCCAGATGCCGCTGGTACGAGGATACCAAATGCTATGGGGCTCAAGCTGCCAGTCCTGCTTACCTCTGGGCTGTGTCAGATCGTAAGGGTCATCCTGCGCCCAGACGGTGACAGTCTGCTGACTTTCAGGACGCAAAACATCGGTGATATCTACGTGAAACGGCGTATATCCACCTTGATGCTCCGCCATGAATTGACCATTAACCCAAACACGCGCCTCATAGTCTACTGCCCCGAAGTGTAAAATTACCCGTCCTCCGTTTGCAGACACCTCGAACTCGCGCTCATACCAGCAGTTAGGATGAAATCCGGTATCGTTAATGCCGCTACGGATGGACTCTGGCGCAAAGGGAACTTCGATCACGTGCGTCCAGGTCGCAATATCTTGAGGACGGTTGAACTGACCTGCGTCATCGTAGGCAAATCTCCACGAACCATTGAGCGACATCCAATCATCCCGGCGCAGTTGCGGACGTGGGTAGGCTGAGTCTACAGGTGCAGCGATCGCACCATCTAAATTGCAGGGATAGCGGTCTTCTAAACACCAACCAAATGATTTCATTCTCCAACCTCAGCTTTGCGCAACTTCAAAAGAGTTCTCAGTGACTTTTGCTATTTAACCCCTCTCTATGTCTTAAGACACAGTTTTAAGAAACAAATTCACCTCTTTAGCTCTTCTATTATATCTCCTGGGGTAGATGGAAAACGAACCGTAATCAGGGTGGAATCCGTCTCAGCTAACCAGTAGTGAGGTACTTTTGGAAGCCAGAGTGCGTAATCTCCTGTCTCAGCTAGAAGAACTTCATAATCTGGGAAGTAGAGCCTGAAGCGCCCGTGAATTAAGATTGACACGGTGGTAGCAGTGTGACTGGAACTCCACTGGCTACGGTGTTCTCCAGCCCTGTGAACGCCCCATTTAACTTCAACGTCGGCAGAACAGCGAATCGGATCGTCATCCATAAAATGTCCGATAAACCAACCGTGCCGAGTCATCCCCTCTGCCTGTGCATTTCCAAAAATGATCTGGGGTGAGTGATTAGAGATCATGGCGATTAAGTCAGTTGCAAATCTAAGGTTGCGAATCCAAGTTTGATCAAAGCTCAACTATTAATTTGATCAAAGCTCAACTATTAAGTCAAGAGTTCTATTTACAACAAGTTATTAATATTCCATCTTCAAGTCCAACACCCAGTACATTTCATTTTGTTCAGTAAGTTTGCACTTTGGGTATCCATTACTTGACATTAATTTGACATCAGTTTAATAAAGTTACATCTAATGATAGAGGCGAATATAAGGGGTAATAGGGCATTTATTAAAGTGCTACTCAAGAAATTGATTATAGCGAAATCATTCAGTAAATCGTTCAGTAAATCGACTTATTAATCAATCTAGGTTTCATCAAATGCTGACTCAATCGCAAGGTAATAATCATTGTAACGAAACACAAAATCAGCAAAAGCTTTTAGACTTCAATACTGCTCACAATCCTGCTCAACTGATGTCTACAGAAACATTGCAAACAGATTTATACTTGTCTTCATCGAAGTTTCCAACAGAGCGAAACCAGATTGAAACGGCGATCGCCACCTCTTCAGATTTAATTTGCTTTTCGCATTTACGTTGGGATTTTGTCTATCAGCGCCCTCAACATCTACTCAGTCGTTTTAGTCAGCAGCAGCGAGTATTTTTCATTGAAGAGCCGATTATAGAAGCAGAGGGCAAATCTTATTTAGAAATTGGTAATCCGATCGCTAATGTGTGGGTTGTGGTTCCTCATTTAACAGAAGGACTGGGTGAAATTGACCTAAATTTTACTCAGAAACGATTTGTTAATCAATTGTTTGCAGAGTACAGTATTAGTCATTACATTTTTTGGTATTACACGCCGATGGCGATCGCTTTTACGTCGCACTTGCAACCGCTTGCGATCGTGTATGACTGTATGGATGAGCTATCAGCATTTAAAGGAGCTTCACCTACACTCAAAGCCAGAGAAATAGAGTTATTGCGCCGTGCCGATATTGTATTTACAGGTGGTGAGAGCTTGTACGAAGCTAAGCGCAATCAGCATAACAATATTTATGCTTTTCCAAGTAGTGTAGACGTATCACATTTTGTCCAAGCGCGATCGATTACTGAGGAACCCAGTGATCAAGCAAGCATTCCGCATCCCCGCCTGGGCTTCTCTGGAGTAATCGACGAACGGATGGATATTGAACTGCTAACAGAACTGGCAGACATCCGACCAGATTGGCACTTTGTGATTATTGGTCCAGTGGTGAAGATTGATCCAATGATCCTACCGCAGCGCTTAAACATTCACTATCTTGGCAGTAAAAACTATCAAGAATTGCCGCATTATCTAGCAGGGTGGGATGTTGCGCTTTTGCCGTTTGCTCATAACGAATCAACGCAATTTATCAGCCCGACTAAGACACCTGAGTATTTAGCGGCAGGAAAACCAGTTATTTCAACTGCTATTCGAGATGTCGTCCGTCCTTATGGACAGCAAGAAATGGTACGCATTGCCGATACTACGAGCGAGTTTGTAGTAGCAGCAGAAGCGGCAATGCGTGAGGATACGCCGCGATCGAACTGGATGAGCCGAGTGGATGCTTTTTTAGATCAAATATCTTGGGATCGCACCCAAACTTCGATGCTAAAACTACTTGAAGAAGCGATCGCTGCTAAGTCTCCTTCGACAGTAGTTCCCCAATTTTCCACTGCATCACGAGAATTTGCGTTTGATTATTTAGTCGTTGGGGCTGGATTCTCAGGCAGCGTGATTGCAGAGCGTCTAGCGTCATCGGGTAAAAAAGTGCTTGTTGTCGATCGCCGAACTCATATTGCTGGTAATGCCTATGATCATTACGATCGCGCTGGAATTTTGGTTCACAAGTACGGTCCGCACATTTTTCACACTAATTCGCGGGAGGTATTTGATTATCTATCAAAGTTCACCGAGTGGCGTTCCTATGAGCATCGAGTGTTAGCTAGTGTAGAGGGTCAGTTGCTCCCTATTCCCATTAACCTAACGACCATTAACAAACTCTATGGACTGAGCTTAAATTCGTTTCAGGTTGAAGAATTTTTAGCATCATTAGCTGAATCTAGAGAACAAATTCATACCTCTGAAGATGTAGTTGTTAGTAAGGTTGGGCGAGAACTTTATGAAAAGTTTTTCCGCAACTACACGCGCAAACAGTGGGGGCTTGATCCATCAGAACTCGATCGCTCTGTACTAGCTCGGATTCCGACCCGCACAAATCGAGACGATCGTTACTTCACTGACACCTACCAAGCAATGCCGCTTCATGGCTTTACGAAGATGTTTGAGAACATACTCAATCATCCTAATATTAAAGTGATGCTTAACACTGATTACCGGGAGATTCAACATACGATTCCCTGCCGGGAAATGGTTTACAGTGGACCTGTAGATGAATTTTTCAACTATCAATACGGTAAGCTGCCCTATCGATCGCTAGAATTCAAACATGAAACTCATGACAAGCCCATCTTTCAATCAGCACCTGTAGTTAACTATCCTAACGAGCATCTTTATACTCGCATTACTGAGTTCAAATATCTCACTGGGCAGGAGCATTCAAAGAGCAGCATCGTTTATGAGTTCCCGCAGCCAGAAGGCGACCCTTACTATCCGGTTCCTCGCCCTGAGAATGCGGAAATTTATAAGCATTACAAAGCTCTTGCTGATGCCACTACGGGTGTGTATTTTGTGGGTCGGTTAGCAACATACAAGTATTACAACATGGATCAGTGTGTTGCTCAGGCACTCACAATTTACAAACAAATCGCTAGTACTCACAATGGAAGAGTAGCCTAGAAAGTCGCATAATCCCTACTGTCCCATCAACGAAAGATTGATAAGTGTTTATATTTGTTGAGCCAAGCCCTACATGATTGAGTAGGGCTTTTTTAATAGCTTTCAACAAATATGGGAGGTGCCTAGAAGCCACCTCCCATATTAGATTTTTTCTAAAGCCTAGTACCGCATCTCTAAGTAGGCTTTCGTTGACAACTTGCATTCAACCTAGAAGTAGTTTTGCAAAGTGTGTGATGCTATTTAGCTGAGACAGGGGGTTGGGGTACAGCATTAGTACCATGTAAACGAGGATCACCTTGAGGAGGAACAGGGGCTTCTCCTAAAGGCTCTGGATTGGCAACATACTCAAACTCGCCTTTGCCATCCATTGAAGCGCCTTTTGCCCAACGTCCTTCTGCACTTTCATTACCCTTGGAATGATTCCAGAACTGGTAAGAATGCTGCGTCTTCTCCAAGTCTTGAGGAAAAGAACTAGGTACAGGACTTGTTTCTAGCCCAGAAGATTCCAGATCTTCGATCGCTGCCAACCACTGATTTTGGTGCATAGTATCACGTGCAATCATAAAGCTGAGCGTATCTTTAACCCCTGCATCATCGCTCATTTCATACATTCGTACAGCCTGAAGACGACCTTGAGACTCTGCGTGTAAGTTAGAGCGAAAGTCAGCTAGCAAATTACCACTTGCCACAATGAAGCGACCATTCCAGGGGAAACCAACGCTATCTGAAGCAGTAGCCCCCAGCCCAGAAACGATCAAGTGTTGCGGATTCATGGTCGCAGCCATGATATCTGTAATGACATCTCGTGGCTTTGTACCTCCCATTACAGCGCCAACAATTGAGTCTTTAGCCCCTTCTTCCTGCATTTTGATAGGAGCTTTATCTAAGAGATGGGCAATCATAGTGGCTAACATTTCAACGTGCCCAATTTCTTCCGTTCCAATGTCAAGTAGCATGTCTCTATACTTAGCAGGCCCTCGGCAGTTCCAGCCTTGAAATAAATACTGCATCATCACGGTCATCTCGCCAAAGGTGCCGCCAATTAGCTCTTGAACCTTTTTAGCATAAACTGGATCGGGCTGTTCTGGTCGAGTATAGTACTGTAGTCTTTTGTCGTGAAAAAACATTCTTGATTCTCCTTAGGTGCAAGTTTTGGCAGCATAAGCACTGCACTGTTTCTTACCAAACAAGTCAGTAAGATATGATCAAAAATCACTAGGATTTGATTCTTTTTAACACTCTCATTTGTAGGGTTAATCAATCAAAAGATGGACAAAAATTGCTATCAGTCTTTAGAATAAAGTAGCCTTGCTTAAAGATGTTTCCAAAGATTTATTAGGTAGGTAGAAACTGTTAGTTCTAATTATTTAGGACTAACTATTAAGGTTAGAAAGAAAATAATACAGAATGCTGCCAATTTATATCGAAGAGCTAGAAAAGTATTTTACCTGAGTAGATTAAACATAGTGTAGAGGAACTATGACATTTATAAATGTTACAGTTCCTCTGCCTAGATAAATACAGTTCTAGTCTTGTTGCAACCCTATGATATCTTAGAATCTTTTAACCTCAGGTATCGTCGCCAAAACTGAGTAGAAATCATCTCTGGTGCAGCCTCTTTCCATTCCTGGCTAACCGACGACCATTGGGTTCGACCTTTAGCTGCAATTTTAAGCCATCTGGTTAAAAGCTTTATCCTATCTAGTTGGCTGACTGCTGTTTGATTCTCATAGGTTCGACTAAGCTTTATAAGATTAGGATGAAATACTTCTGGGTCAGAGTTTTTAATGAAATCTGAGCCTTGTAGATAATCTTCATAGGCTTTGATATACATTTGAGCCTGATCATAATTGGATTGGAGCAAAGACTGGATAATCACTTTTGTAAAGTGACTAACTACCTCCATATATCCCAATGAAAAATGAATAGTGTAAGCAATTAAGTCATTGCGAGCATAATAATACGTTTCCCAGTTCAGGTTTTTAGCAGAAGCAGGTTGATGCCATACTGCGATCGCAGGAAATGCCACAATTGGAATCTTTAAATCTTTTCTGATTCGTAGGCCAAACTCTACATCATCAATTTTAATAAAGAGTGGCAACGGTAGCTTGCTTTTTTCAATGATCTCCTTAGAAAAACAGAAGCACCAGAACCCTCCATAATCTGCATCTTCTTTTGGCAAGAGATGATTAAGTCCCTTAGTAGTTCGTAGATCAACATTGTAGTTTAAGGCAGTTAATGCTCCCGGTCCAAATCCTCTAGTTTTAGAACCCTCGTTATACAGAGCCCCTGCCTCGTATAGCATATGCTGATTATTGAGATCTAATAAGGCACCTGCTACTGCAAACTCACTCGTAGCATATTCGTACAAAGAGATTAACCGATAAATACTTTCGCTTTCTAATTTTATGTCATCATCCATCAGAAGAAAATGAGAGTAAGTATTTTGATCTAAAGCTTCAACGAGTCCTCTTGTAAAACCGCCACTCCCACCTGCATTAATATTAGAAACTAACGTAAACTTTGGATGGATAAATTGCTCTGGCTCTAGAGTTCTACCATTGTCAACGATGAAGACATTAAAGCTTTTATTTTGCAACAAGCTATCTTGTAGAATAGCAGCCACGGTATTCTTGACGTAAGCTTCTTTTTTGAAGGTACAAATGATAATTCCTAAGTTTACCTCTCTAACTTTAGACTCATCTGTTAGCAGCAAGCCTTGGCCAAAACTACCCTCTTCACTCAGACAGAGAACTTCAATATAAATTCGACCTGCATTCTCGTTTTGAAGAAGATCGATTGGCGGTGTTTTGACAGGTTCTAAAAACTTACAGTCTTTAAATTCTTCCTCAAAAATAACCTCCCTACTATTCTTTGTACTAAATTCTCGATTAATTGAAACTTTGAAATCGCCTTCTAGTTGCAATACATAGAAAAACGATTTGAGAGACGTATACTTAGTATAAAAGATTTCGTAAAATGAAGAAAAATAAGAATTTGAGGAGATAATACCTCCCTGCCTCAACCTGACTTTTGTATTATCTTCTTGATAAGTAATGGAAACGAATTCATTACAGCGCAGATACAGATCGGAAACTTCAGCAGATTTAGGTACCTTTATCCTGCCGATCGCATTACTGTTCACATAATGTCCGTCTGTTTGCTCAGTTAACTCTGTTTGCTCAGTCAACATAATTGTTTAGTCCAGTCTATTTTTTAACTACAGTAATTAAAAAGAAATAGATATAACATCACTCTTTTGATTGATTCGATCGCCTCAACGAAATCTAGTTAACTCGCTTGAATCTACAATTTTAATCAAATTGAATACTTGAGTTTTTATGAAGTTTTCTTTTAAATAAAGAATTAAAGTTGCCTAGTTTTTATGTATATTATCGTCAAATTTTAATAATGAAGATCTATCATTGGGGTGATGAACAAATCTAGACTTTATCCAGCGATTAGTTACCTTAAAGCTGTCAACTTATATGAAGCGTGAAATTAACATTAGTTCAGTTATTCGCCTAAATGAAGCCTCTCTGTCTGAGTTACCTAGAAATGTGCGTGTTCCTCACTACGATCGCAGTTTGCTCAAGTCTGGGATTGTCCATATTGGCGTAGGCGGATTTCATCGGGCACATCAAGCTCTTTACCTAGATAATTATTTTCATCACACCTTGGATCGGCAATGGGGTATTTGTGGAATCGGGTTACTCGAACAAGATCGACGATTGCGCGATGCATTTGAGGCTCAAGATTGTTTGTATACTCTAGTTGAGCGAGGTCACGCGGACGATACAGCACGAATCATTGCCTCAATTCATAGATACTTGTTTGCACCCGATAATCCTCAAGCAGTAATTGAAGCTCTGGCTGCTCCAGAATGTCGAATTGTGACCCTTACCATCACTGAAGCAGGCTACTATTACCTTGAAGGAAGTCGCGAGTTTGATGTTAATCACCCCACTATTCAGAGCGATCTACAACATCCTGAGAGCCCGGTTGGGACTTTTGGCTTTTTAAGCGCTGCCCTCAATCGTCGTCGTCAACAAGGATTAGCGCCCTTTACAGTCTTATCGTGCGATAACTTACAGGGCAATGGCGCGATCGCTCGGAAAATGTTGACCGCTTTTGCAGAACTGTGCGACCCTACCTTAGGAAACTGGATTGCTGAAAATGTTGCTTTCCCAAATAGTATGGTTGACCGGATTACGCCAGTCACAACTGAACTTGAGAAGACAATGGTCGTTGAACAATTTAAGATCACTGATGCTGTTCCGGTTGTTGCAGAACCCTTTCTTCAATGGGTAATCGAAGACTCGTTTTGTGCAGGTAGACCCGACTGGGAAACCGTTGGCGTTCAAATGACAAGTGATGTTCATCCGTACGAGTTAATGAAAATTCGTCTGCTGAACGCCAGCCACGTCTTGATTGGTTATCTTGGCTTGTTAGCAGGCTACCGTTACGTTCATGAAGTGATTGCCGATGCGGTTTTTCGGGAAGCGGTGGTCGCTTTAATGGAAGAGGTAACAGCGACACTACAACCTATACCTGGCATTGATTTAAGCCATTACAAAAGTACGTTAATTCAGCGGTTTGCTAACCCCAAAATTCAGGATCAGTTGCCTCGACTTTGCTTAAATGGTTCTGCTAAATTGCCAAAATTTATCTTAGGCTCGCTACGAGATCAATTAGCCCGAGACGGCGCGATCGATTACTTGAGTTTGGCGATCGCGGCTTGGTGTCTTTATCTCAAAGGTCGAGACGAACAAGGGCAAGTCATCCTCATTGAAGATCCTCTAGCTGACCTACTTCAGGAGCAAAGTCACTCAGGCAAACTAGACCCCAGCCCCTTGCTCGGCATATCTGAGATTTTTGGTGATGATCTCTTGCATTCTTCTCACTTCGTCGATACGGTAACTCGTGAGCTAGGCGAATTAAGTGAAATCGGCGTTAGAGCGACGCTTGTGAAGTTAGCCGGTACTGAATTTGCTACGTAAGTCCTTCAGAGTCCTTTTCCTTTAACAGAGGCGTCAAAGAAAGATTTCCCAAGATTTAGCATTATTTAAGGTCACTCGCTAAGGCAACTGCGCCCCATAAAGGCGCTTCATCTCCTAAAGCCGCAGGTACTATCTCAAAATGGACTTCAGGTAAGGCAGTTGCCCTTGCCACTCGACGAACCGTATCCCAAAAGAGTGCGCCTGCTTGGGTTACTCCTCCACCCAGCACAAACCGCTGGGGATTGATCAAGTTTGCAACATTGCCAATACTTACCCCTAGTGCCCAACCCGCCGTTTCTAACACTTCACAGGCTAAATCATCCCCTTGAGCCGCTGCCTGGCTGACGGTTTGAGCCGTAATGTCTTCCAAATTGCCCTGCACCAAATCACGCACGCCCTGACCTCGGCTGGGAGAATCTTGAATTGACTCTCGAACCTGTTGCGCCATGTAAGGCCCTGAAGCCAGTCGCTCTAAGCATCCTCTTTTTCCACACAAGCAAGGTAACCCAGCTGGATCAACAACCATATGCCCAATTTCGCCCGCCATCCCTTCTGCACCTCGCCATGACTGACCATTCAAGATCCAGCCGCCGCCAACACCTGTGCTAATGGTGATATACATCAAACTGTCGTATCCTTGACCTGCTCCAAAGCGATGCTCTCCCAAAGCTGCGACATTTGCATCATTATCCACGCTAACAGGCACGCCAAATTCTTTTGATAACAGAGCCATGAGGGGAAGGTTTTCCCAACCGGGGACATGGTGCGAGAGTCGAACCTCTCCGATCGCCGCATTGACAGGGCCGCCAAAGCTAACCCCGATCGCCGTAGGCTGACAATCTTGAAGTAAATCATAGATCAGCGATCGCATCAGCTTTAAATCAGTACTAGCATTAGCATGACGAGGTGAAAGGGCGCGTCGGTGAGCATGCCACTGTTTCTCTCCATCCACTATCACAGCGGCGGCTTGCTTAGTGCCACCGAAATCCAGCGCTAGAAGTACCTTATCTTTACTTTCCAAGCGGCTCTCCTTAGCTTATCCTACGGCGCATTCCGTTTCATGTGACAGCAGTTCAATCAAATCAGACATTCGCTCAATGATGCGATGGGCACCCATCGATCGCAACGCCAAAGCACGACTACTCCGTTCATTTTCGCTGATATGAGTGCCGCCAACATAGCCAATAACCTGTGAAATTCCTGCCATAACCGCCGACTGGACTCCGCTAACTGAATCTTCAACTGCCAGGCAATTTGAGACAGAAGTACCCAATTTACTAGCAGCGTGCAGATAGATATCAGGCAGAGGTTTAGGTCGCCTGATGGGAAGAGAATCGTGGGCGCTAAAAACCAAATGGGGAGGAAAATAGGAAGTTAAGGCAGATGCAGTGAGACAGGCATTGAGCCGCCGTAAACTACTATTGCTGACTAAGGCAAACCTAAATTCACTGTTGCGCAAATAAGATAAAACTTCAGGGGTTCCAGCAGTGGCTTTTGCCTCTAGTTTCAAATGTTCGATCGCCCTATCTTCTTCCTCTGCCACTAATTTTTCAATCTCTGGCTCATTTAATGCTGTGGGGGCACCTACGTAGATTTGGGTCAATATTTCACGATAGGGTTTACCTGCAAAACTTTGAATAAATTCCGGTAAGTCATAAAGCTGAGCGCCTGGAAGGGCAGTTGTCACCTCAGTCGTTAATTGCCACGCGCTTTTAAGGGCAACTATTTCGCTGTCAACAATTGTGCCGTCATGGTCGAAAAGAACAACTTTATGCGGCTGCATCAATTTCATCCAGATCTTCCTCACAGTATTGCTTAAGAGTCGCCAATAGCCCTTGAACCTGAAGATCATGCAACGCTTTCTCAATCTGGCGATCGACCACAGTTATGCATTCACTCGGCTCTAGTCCTAAAATCTGGCTCAGGCTTGCTCCAGATTGAATAGCTGCAATGACGCTCAAAGTATCCTTAGCATCATACGGTTTCCCGGACTCAATTGCACTTTCTTTAACCGTAAGCATCCAGGCAGCGATCGGTAAAATTAAGCGTTGCAAATTAACTTGTTGGCAGTATGCATCCTGAAAAATTGGCAAGATATACTTGTTTAATTTTCTAGCCGTCTCGGCTGCAATTCTCTCAATTGAGTCTGGCAAAGCTTCGTTGTTGAACCTGCGTAATACCTCCGAGCGATAGTGTTCACACATCTGACGAGACACAGGTGTCGCAGCAGCAATATCATCTGTGAGCAGTAGAGTGAACCTTTCAAATTCTGGCAGCCTCACAGTTTCATGAACGTAGTTTACACCTACTCTTACCGCCAAACAGGCAACAAAGGAATGGAGGGCGTTCAAAAACCTCGACTTTAGGTACAGATAAGGAGTAATGTCATCGGTCATCGTAACGCCAGTGCTTTCCCAATTCGGTCTATCACTACTAAACTTGTTTTCTACAACGAACTGATAAAACGGCTCTGTGACAATTGCGCCCCGATCGCTCACCTGCAACAGTTGAATGGGATAATCCTGATCAGAGTCGTGCGATCGAGGCACAATTCTATCAACCACAGTATTGGGAAAGGTAACATGATTGCTAATATAGTGGGCAAGCTGAGAATTGAGCCGCTCTGCGTAGGTGAGAACTGCTTTTTTCAAAATCTCCCCATTCTTAGGAAGGTTGTCGCAAGAGAGCGTTGTAAAGGGAGCTAATTCACAATCTCGTCGTCGGCGAATTGCTTCTACGATAAAACCAATTACAGTCTTTGGATTAGAAGGATTTTTTAGATCATGAGCGATCGCCTCATGACTAGTATTGAGATTGAAACTTTGATCCAGATAATAGCCTGCCTGAGTTACAGTTAGGGTAACAAGATGAACAGAAGAAGATGTCATCACCTCTAGGACAGCATTGCACTTTGTCCTACCGTCAATAACTTGGTTAATGGAACCAACGACCTCGGCTGACTCATGATTTCCGTTACAGCAATAGCGTTCAACCAGCGTATAAAGAAAATCCTGAGGTTCTAAAGTCGCAATAGTAGAGCAGCTATTGAGGCTAACTCCACAAATACCCCATCTTCGATCTGCGCATTCCTGCTGAGCCAAATATCGATGAATAATAGGAGCAAGGTGCCCTCTGAAAAACCGTCCAGGCCCAAAATGAACAATTCCCGTATCAAGATTAGTGCGATCGTAGGGGGTGTGTTGGCTCCACAAGTCAATTACAGTATTGTGGCAACTGGAAGCAACTATGCCAGGCTGTGCCTTTTGAAAAAGCACAAAGTTAGGTAACGCAACGGTTCTGTTCATAATTGTGATCACCAGAGTATATTAATTGCAGCAAGTGTTGCAAATGCGCTGGTCGAACTATCTAGAACACTTGTCACTGCAAATTGAACCGCTAATTAAACAGGCTCGAACAGAGGTTAACCCTCGCTGCAATTTTGAGAACTTAACAGTGAGAGTCTTCAGTTCGCTCAACGGTTTCGTCCATGTTAATTGCCATTGGTAGTTTCTCTTATCCCTCTTTAGTCACAACGTACAGACTTCTTAAGGAATGCTGCCTCAAAATTCTAGTGCAATGAGTTAGAGTCATTCGGAGGTCACAAAGGAAATAAGCAGTGGGTCTGGTTAGCTCTTGAGACAGACACTCGTGAGATTGTTGGGTTTATATTGATGCACGGGATGAAGCAGCAACGCACAAAATCATGGCAATCCTTACCTTCTAGTCGATCGCCGCTACACAATTGCCTCCTCTGGCTTCTGGGTGGTCTACAGTGCAGTTCTACTGAGCAAGCGCTATCAGATAGTTGGAAAGACTAGCAATACGTTGAGGCAACGGAGGTCTTGGCTAGTTCAAAAAGCCCTGTCCCTTACTAAGTTGTTAAAATACTAAGTTGTTAAAAAATTACACTAGTGCTACTTAGCACTTCTACTACTGAAGCTTATCATTACGTTTTTGGCAGCACCGCCATTTTTATGTCAACCATGGCTGGTGGATGACCTCATTTTCATTCTTGAGGGAAACTAAATGATCAGGCAGACTTCCATGACCCTAAAGGAAAGAAGAACACACGGCTACGACATGATCTGGCTCGGTTACATTGCAAGACCTGCATTGCAAAACTCTGGGTGACTTTAAATCTGGGGAAATGCTGAAGCACTCGATTCGATTACTACTCGACTACGCCATATCTGAGACGTGCCCATTCCTGCCTAATTCATCCCGCTATTCGACAATGCCTGCCAAAAGTAATGTTTCTAATCTTACTTGAGCAACATGAGAGCTATCTCATGAATTCTTTAATTACATTTCATGATGAACTGACAATCTATAAGGTAGCGGTAACACAACGTGAAAGCGTCAGTTCTAGTTGTGTCAGTCCTAGTCGTTGAGTCTCATGTATCAGGGTTTGTAACTCATCCTTTAGGCATATTGGTAAAGAGGAATCTTTATGAAAGTTTGTGTAGTCGGTACTGGATACGTTGGTCTAGTCACAGGTGCATGTTTAGCTTATGCAGGGCATCACGTCATTTGCGTAGATAATAACAAAGCGAAAGTGACCTTAATGCAGTCCGGAAAGCTGCCTATTTATGAACCTGGACTATTAGAAATTATTCAAGCATCTGTACAAGCAGGTCGATTAGAGTTTACCAGTGATCTAGGTACATCTGTGGCTCGCAGCAATGTAGTGTTCATTGCTGTAGGCACGCCACCGCTTCCAACTGGAGAGAGTGATACACGCTACGTGGAAGCTGTTGCTCAAGGTATTGGCGCTCATTTAACTTCGGGCTATAAAGTCATTGTAAATAAATCGACAGTGCCGATCGGTTCTGGAAACTGGGTACAGCGGATTATTATAGATGCGGTTGTAGAGCGATCTGATCTAGTAACGGCAAACTTTGATGTTGTTAGCAATCCAGAATTCTTGCGGGAAGGGTCAGCAATTTATGACACGTTTAACCCCGATCGCATTGTGCTAGGCAGCGATAGTGAGAGGGCAATTCGCCACATGCAGGAACTCTACGCCCCTATCATCAATCGTCAGTTTGCTGAAGATGCTAATCTGGATCCTGTGCCTGTTGTGGTCACGGATTTGAGTTCGGCTGAGATGATTAAATATGCTGCTAATGCATTTTTGGCAACCAAGATCAGCTTCATTAATGAAATTGCTAATATTTGCGATCGGGTGGGAGCAGATGTCACTCAGGTGGCGCAGGGCATTGGTTTAGATTCTCGTATTGGCAGCAAGTTTTTGCAATCGGGAATTGGCTGGGGAGGGTCATGCTTTCCAAAAGATGTAGCAGCTTTAATTCACACGGCAAAAGACTATGGCTATGAAGCCCAGTTACTGCAAGCTGCGGTTAGTGCCAATCAGCGACAGCGTTTGCTAGCAGTTGAAAAGCTTCAGCACGTGCTAGGCATTCTTAAAGGCAAGACGATCGGCTTACTTGGACTTACCTTTAAGCCCGACACAGACGATATCCGAGATACGCCTGCTCTTGATTTAGCGGCTTATCTTAATCGTTTGGGTGCAAAGGTGAAAGCTTACGATCCTATGTATGTAAAAGAAATGTATGTAGAAGAAACGCATAGCTTTCACGCAATTCCAGACTCTGTAATTCTCAGTGCTACACCCGAACAGTTAGCGGAAGGCTGTGATGCGATCGTTCTTGTAACTGATTGGAAACAGTTCCGTAAACTCAACTATGCCCTGCTATCAGAACGAATGAATACAGCTATTATGATCGACGGTCGAAACTATCTTGATCCAGCCACATTAGCAGCAGCAGGCTTTTACTACGTCGGCATTGGTCGCCCTTCAGTTGGCAATTTACTTGAAGTGACACGAAAACCGCGCATGGCGATCGCTCAGGTTGCCTAAAGCAGTTGAAGTATCATCTGGTTCTAAACTTCTGCATACTATCCGCATCGAAGAGGTTTACAAATGAGGCTTATCGTTTATTCTCACGATGCATTCGGTTTAGGTAACATTCGCCGGATGCTGGCGATTTGTCAGTATCTTATTAAGGTATATCCACAAGTTTCAATTCTAGTTATTTCAGGTTCACCTGCGTTACACAGTCTGCGTTTACCTCAAGGATTAGATTACATTAAGCTACCTTGCTTAGGACGAGATGAATTGGGTACTGTATCTTCTAAATATCTCGAAACCAACCTGGACGATGCGGTAAAATTGCGATCAGATCTGATTCTGTCTACTGTTCAAAACTTTAAGCCAAACCTCATCTTAGTCGATAAAAAACCAGATGGTTTGCAGCAAGAGCTTCAGGAAACACTGAGCTACATTAAAACGCACCAGCCTGAGACTAAGTTGGTGTTGCTATTGCGTGACATTCTCGATCGTCCAGAAGCAACGATTGCTCAATGGCAACGGCATGGATACTATGACACGATCGCAAAACTATATGACCAGGTTTGGGTAGTAGGAGTCCCAGAAGTCTTTGATGTCTGTCGAGAATATCAGTTCCCGCCTGCGGTGGTTCAAAAAACTCGATTCTGCGGCTATATTCGCCGCGAACCAGGGCTTAAGTCTCGCCAGGTTCTGCGACAAGAACTACAGCTTCAACCAGAAGACAAACTAGTGTTGTTAACGCCGGGTGGCGGTGCAGATGGCTATCACCTAATAGACACCTACTTGCGTGGGCTAGAAACCCAACCTTCTAATTGGCGATCGCTCATCATTTCTGGCTCAGAAATGCGTGCTGACCAGCGTGAACAAATACAGCAGCGTGTCGCCCACCTTCCTTTAGCTGCACTGCTGGAGTTTACTGATGATTTAGTTGGATATATGGATGCAGCCGACTTGGTCGTGTCGATGGGCGGCTACAACACCGTTGGTGAAATTCTGTCGTTGCAAAAGCGAGCAATTGTTGTACCCCGTCTCCAGCCTGTTGAAGAACAGTGGTTACGGGCAGAGCGAATGGCAAAGATAGGATTGTTCCAGGTAATTCACCCCAATAATTTAAATCCTACTCACCTGATGCAATTGATTCACAACGAACTGCGGGCGATCGAAACATCGGTGTCCTCAGCACAGCTAGATATGAATGCATTACCACGCATTGCCAAGTATTTATCTCGCCTAGTTTGCCAGCCTGCTTTTTGCCCCGCTTGGAGCAATATCTCACATCCAGTCTTAGTCGCTACAGCAGATTGTTAGTTATTTTATTTCATCCTAGGGGATCAACCTAATGCAGCGTCTCATGTTTTATTGCCAACATATTCTGGGTATCGGGCATTTAGTTCGGAGCATGGAAATTGTCCGAGGATTACTTCCCGATTTTGAAATTTTCTTTGTGAATGGGGGTGAGGTCGTCCAGGGCTTTGAAGTTCCGACTGGCGTACAGATGATCAACATTCCGGCTATCAAAACCGACAGCGAGTTTAAAGAGTTGCACATTCCTGATGGCTTTCAAGATGTTGAACAAGTGCTAGAGTACCGCCGAGATCTGCTGCTGCAAGCTTTTGAGCAAATCCAGCCGACAGTCCTTATGGTAGAACTCTTTCCGTTCGGACGCAGACGATTTTCAATAGAACTCATTCCTTTAATAGAACGTGCTAAAAGCTCATTCACTAAAGTGATATGCAGCCTTCGAGATATTGTGGTGACGAAGCAGGATCAGGCACGACATGAGGAAAAAATTTGCCGTTTAATGAATCAATATTTTGACCTGCTCTTGATCCATGGCGATCCTAAATTTATGCCGCTTGAAACCAGTTTTTCCCGTATTGAGGATCTCAACTGCGAAGTTCACTACACAGGTTATGTTGCTCAATCACAACCTGATCTGCCTCAAGATCTACCCCAGCCCCTTATTCTCACCAGCATTGGCGGGGGACGATTTGGGCATGAACTGCTAGATTGTGTGGCAGAGGCAAGTGAGTTGCTGCAATCCCAAATTCCGCATCATATTCAGATGTTTACCGGACCTTTCTGCCCTGATGAAGTGTATCAGCGGTTAAAACGAATTGTCACACAGCGTCAAAATATCTCAGTCGAACGTTTTACACCCCATTTACTTCAACATATGCGACAGGCAGATCTATCAATTAGCATGGCAGGTTACAACACTACTATGAATGTTTTGACAACAGGTGTACGATCGCTTCTCTTACCTTTTACGGGTAATGATGATCAAGAACAGCAAATACGATCGAAACGGCTAGAAGAACTGGGAATTGTTAGTGTTATTGATCGAGAAGAACTGAAGCCAGAACGGTTTGCTCAAAAGGTGATTACCTGCTTACAGCAAACGCCTTCATCCCTGAAGTTTGATATGCAGGGTGTTGAGAAAACAGCACAGTACGTGCGCTTGTGTGCTCGTCAACAGGCGAGCGCGGCGTAAAGCGAATCACTTACTGTGGCACCTTTTACAGTGACAGCACTTGTCCTCAATAGGTTTAGAGGAATACCGAGATGAAAAAAATTATGTTCTACTGCCAATACCTGGCAGGCATGGGTCACTTAGTCAGAAGCACAGAAATTATTCGCAGTTTGGTCAAAGAATTTCAGGTTTGTTTTGTGAATGGTGGACAGCCAATCTCTGAATTTGAATTTCCGGTTGGTGTTACAGTCATTCATTTAGCGCCTATTTTAGAAGAAGAGGGCAAACTAGCAGCCGTTGACCCCACGCAAAATATTGAAGCAGTAAAAGAAATTCGTCAAGATCAACTCCTGCAAATTTTTGATCAATTTCGTCCAGACTGTTTGATGATTGAGTGTTTTCCCTTTAGTAAACACAAGCTCAAGTTTGAGTTGTTGCCTCTGCTCGATCGCGCCAAAAACACTCAGACTAAGGTTGTTTGCAGTCTTAGGGATTTGATCATGACTCAGACGCTATTACCCGCAGCTTGGGCAAAAAGATACGACAAAGTCTGCAATTGGGTTAACCAATATTTTGATCTAGTGTTGATACATGGCGACCCAAAATTGCAACGGTTGGAAGAACAATTTCCTCACGTCGATCGGCTTAACTGTGAACTGTATTACACAGGGTATGTGGCTCAATCGTCGCCCCGATCGCTCCTTAGTAATGAAGATGTCGCAAGTCTGAACCAACTCACGCCCCTAATTGTTGCTAGTGCTGGTGGAGGCAGATTTGGCTATAAGTTACTTCAGGCAGTGGCAGCCGCTAGCGCAATTCTAGGGACAACACTGCCCCATCGATTTCAGATTTTTACCGGACCTTTTATGCCAGAGGAGGAGGTTGATAAGTTGCAATCTTTTAGTAATGGTAAACTGATCGTTCGCCGCTACACCCCTCATCTGCTTAAGTATCTAGAGCGGTCTGACCTCTCCATCAGCTTGGGTGGCTACAACACCACCATGAATATTCTAAGAACAGGCGTGCGATCGCTAGTCTTTCCAGGAGCATCGGAGGAGCAAACTGGAGAACAAACTATTCGAGCCAAAAAGCTTGCAGCCAGAGGCGTTCTAAGGATTCTGGAGCCTGAAGATCTTCAGCCCGATCGCCTCACCGAAAAAATTCTATCCTACCTGAAACAAGCACCTGTTTCGCACACTTTTGATCTAAACGGGGCAGAAAAAGCGGCGCTTCGGCTCAAAGAATTGCTTTACGGTATGGCGATTACAGCATAAGCAAGTTTCTTTACAAACAATCCACTCACGCATTTCCAACAAAATTTAAGGGAGCGAAGAAACCTCTATGTCACAACCTAAAGTCGTACTCATTGTTGGCCCCCGCGAACGATTCAGTTCAACTCAAACTTCATTAGAGAGCATTTATCGGGATACTGATTATCCCTTCGACTTGATTTATATAAATGTTAACTCACCAACTCCAATTCGTCGTTATTTAGAAGCCCAGGCTCAAGAAAAGCAGTTCAAACTGCTGCACACCGACTATTATATTTCTCCAACTGAGGCAAAGAACATTGGGCTACGGTATCTCCTGAGTCATGCCGAAGAATCATACAAATATATTGTCTTTGTTGAGAATGATGTAATTGTCAAGCGTGGCTGGCTTACAAAGCTGGTTGAGTGCGCCGAGCAGACAGGTGCAGCGATCGTCGGACCACTTACCTGCATTGGTCAACCTGCCCATCAAGTGATTCACAATGCGGGCGGCAAGTCCTACATTAGCACTGAAATTAAGGATGGTAAGACCCAACGATACATTCACCAAAGTGCCGCCCTGACTGGACAAGCAGTCGATGATGTGCCTGATAAACTACACCGCAAAAAGACAGACTATGTTGAGTTTCACTGCATGTTAGTGCGAACGCAGATCTTTGAAGAGATTGGACTTCTAGATGAAGGGATGCTAGCAACTCGCGAACATATTGATTTCTGCTTTATGGTAACGCAAGCGGGCGGCAGCATCTACAGTGAACGCAACGCAGTAATCACCACTGATACGATTGGCATTGAAACTAATCAAACAGGCTTAGTCAATTGGTTTGGTGACATTCAGCTTCCAGACTTTAAATGGTCAGATTTGCCTTACTTCATGGTGCGCTGGAACGACGATTGGGATCTGGCAAGTTTGCATCACCTGCGACAAAAGTGGAACCTGGCGGAAGATGAGTACTTCAAAAAACGCTACAAAAAAGTAGGCGCACGTCGTCATGAACTATTGATTAAACCGATCGCGCGTCGCCTCACTTTTGGTAAAGGCAATCTATGGCTAGAAAAACTACTGATGGCGATCGAACGCCCCATCAACCGCTATATTTATCAACGCCATCTTTGGCACAAATCGCGCATTCTTAACCAGACTCTGCAACAAAAAAGAGAACTGAGTGCAAAGTCAAAAGTTAGAATATCTGACGAGTATCGCGGATTGAGTTAGAGATAGATTGCATGGATGCTGTAGAGATCTAGTTTTGTAAGCAAAATTTTTCATTGAGAGAACGCTACATGAAACCAAAAGTTTGTATCACAACATTAGAGTTTCCACCGGATGTGGGAGGCGTGGGCGAATCAGTTTATCGCATTGCCCAAATGCTAATTCACCTGGGTTATGATGTTCACGTCGCGGTCTTTCGGGCAATTTTTCGCAATGAGCGCGAGAAGGCTCTGGCAGGTGAATATCAGCGGGCGGGCTACATTACCACTGAGCGAGATGGGATTATAGTTCATCGTTTGCACCCGGCAATTCGCTCTAACATTGGCAAAGAGCAGGACTATCTCAGCGATTTGTATGATCAACTCTGTGTTTTGCAGCAGCGGCATTGCTATGATCTGTTCCACGCTTTTTTCATCAATGAGATGGGGTTTCTAACGACATTGCTAGCAAAAGAAAGTAGAGTGCCCGTAATCAATAGTGTTCGGGGCGCTGACTTGCACAAACACATTTTTAGCCCACAACAGCATGGGCAAATTACTTGGACGCTGGAAAACTCAAGCTGGACAACTTTTGTGAGCCGTGATTTGATGCAGCGTGGTAAGGCGCTAGTGCCCCAAATTGAGCAGCATTCTTCGGCATTTTGGAACTCGATCGCCCCTATTGAGTTTGATCGACTTCCTGTGCCTACCCTGGTCGATCGTTTGCAAGGTCTGGTAATTGGATCGGTTGGCAGCTTTCGCGATAAAAAAGGGGTTGAGTATCTGTTAGATGCTTGCCAGACCTTGCGCGATATAGACTTTACTCTTCTCTTTGTGGGTGATTTTGTGGGGAAAGAGGACGAATATTGGCGGCAAGAATTGCAGAACAGTGGCGTTACCGATCGAATTCTCATTACTGGTAAAATTAGCCGTGCTGAAGCGATCGCCTATTTGCCTTACATGGATATTTTTACCATTCCTTCCATTCACGATGGTTGCCCTAATGCTTTACTTGAAGCCATGCTAGCAGCAAGAGCGATTATAGGAACCTGTGTTGATGCGATCGGCGAAATTTTGGAAAATGGGGTGAATGGTTTAGTGATCACTCCTTTCTCTAGCAAAGAATTGGCAGATGCAGTTCGGTTGTTGAGCAGTCAGCCTGATCTTCGACAGCAGTTGGGAATTGCTGCCCGAAACAAAGTGCTAACGCAGCTTGCCCCTGTCGTTGAACAGCAAAATTGGCAGCAGATTTATCAACAGGTGCTTGGAAAGACTACACAGCTTCAATGCTTCAATGGCAGATGAGTTAACATAATCATTCTTTTTGCAAGAAAACGAGATTCAGCAATTAAGGAGACTGCTTCCATGTCAACTCCCGAAGTAACCATCATTGTTGTGCCGCGAGAGCGATTTCAATTTGCTCAAGCCTCTCTGGAAAGCCTTTACAGCCAGACACCACAATTATTCGATTTAATCTACATAGACAACAATTCACCTGCCAAATTGCGAAATTATCTCCAGGCTGAGGCAGCGCAGAAGGGCTTTCACCTAATTCGCTCAGATCGGTTTCTCTCACCTAATCAGGCTCGAAACCTGGGTCTAAATCAGGTTCGTAGTCAGTATGTTGTGTTTGTGGATAACGATGTAATTTTTGCTCCAGGCTGGCTACAAGCCCTGATAGATTGCACTGAGGAAACTGGAGCAACTGTGGTTGGTTCGCTAGTCTGCCAGTATCAGCCTGTGCATACGATCGTTCACTGTGCAGGCGGAGAGTACATGCCGCCTGAAGCTTATGCCAAGTTCATTAAAGACGAGCCAACTGTGCCGCGATCGCCCGATACCAAAGGCAAATGGCAAATCAACGAAAAAACTTACTACCAGAATCGCAAGGTTGAGGAGGTGCAGCAGCATCTTAAACGAGAGCCTACTGGTTTTGTCGAGTTTCACTCAATGCTAGTACGAACTGAAATATTCAAAAAAATTGGAGTTTTGGATGAAGGCTTCTCTTGCACAAAGGAATACCTTGACTTTTGCATGTTGGTGGCACAAGCAGGCGGTAGCATTTACCTCGAACCTGCCTCAGTTGTCACCTTTTTGACCCATCCGCCTGCACCTGCACTGCATTGGTCTGATCTACCCTACTTTATGGTGCGCTGGAGCGATGCTTGGGAACGAGAGAGCCTGCTGCATTTTCAGCAGAAATGGGATCTGGTAGAGAGTAAATATTTCCTCAAGCGCTTTAAAAAACTAGGACGACGGCGTAGAGAAGAAATGATTCATCCCATGATTGAGAGATTCAATTTTTTGGGAGCAAATCGCCGTAAATGGCTAGAAAAGAGACTTGTCTCTTTAGAAAAACTGGTCAATCGCTATGTTTCAACCCTGATGGCGAATTGAATTTACCGCAGATTTATCGCAATTATTTAGGAGTTAACCATGCTTTATCATCAATTTGGCAACACTGGCTTAAATGTCTCTGCGATCGGGATGGGAACCTGGAATATTGGTAATCAGTGGGGTGAGATCGAGGAAGAGACCGCACTGCAAACGGTTCGGAGTGCGGTAGACAATGGCATTAATTTGTTTGATACAGCAGAGTCTTATGGAATTCCGACCGGGCTATCAGAAGAGCGGTTGGGCAAGGCGTTGGTGGGGATGCGCGATCGCGTTCATTTGGTTTCTAAAATTGGTCGCTGGGGCAGAAGAACTGGACAGATGGTGCCGATGACAACAGTAGATATGGTGCGTCTTTGCGTTCATGCATCGCTTTACCGACTGCGTACCGACTACGTTGATGTGATGCTTTGTCATGAAGGTAAAATTGAAGATCCAAGCGTTTATCTTGAAGGGTTTGAGTTGTTAAAAGCGCAAGGCTTGATTCGTGCCTACGGCATCTCAACCGACAAACTTAAGGTGCTGAAGCGATTCAACGTAAACAATACCTGTCAAGTTGTCGAAGTTGATTATTCGCTGCTCAACCGCAAGGCAGAAGCGGAATTTTTGCCCTACTGTCAAGAACAGGGCATTGCTGTTCTGGTGCGGGGTCCACTCAACAAAGGCTTACTCTCCGGTAAATACTCCACCGATTCAGTCTTTACTGACACTGTGCGATCGGAGTGGTACATCGACGAAAATCGCAGCAGCAAACTTGCCGCAGATCTAGCTAAAGTCGATCGACTAAAAACAGTTTTACAGCCTGGAGAAGAGATGGTGACTGCTGCTCTGCGATTTGTTACCTCTCATCCTGCGCAGCCTGTGGCTATTCCGGGGGGAAAATCTCCTGAACAAGTTGCCATGAACGCCAGAGCCGGATCTGCCCGACTCTCTGCGACCGATCGATCGAGATTAATATCCCACCTGGAAGCAGATGTATCTTCTAATTTGCTAGAAATACCTGTGACAGCAGCGAGATAGATAGTTCTCTCTAGTCCCCTCCTCTTTAAAGAGGGTGAGGGAGGAGCAGAGAGTTTTAAAACACGCACTAGGAGGAGGACAAATTTTGCTGTTTGTCCCTTTCTTTAGCAACACTAATCAAGTTTTTTCTTGCCCAAGTTGAAAATTGACCTTTGCTAGAAGTTCCTGAAAGCGGAAAGGCTTTGTAATGTAGTCATTTGCGCCACGCCTTAAACTCTCTGCACGATTGGTTTCACCTTCACGAGCCGTAACAATCACGATCGGTAGCGTCTGTCCGCTCTTGCGAAGTTCGTCGATCACTGTCCATCCGTCTTTTCCAGGCAAACCCAAATCGAGCAAAAGCAAATCAAAAGTACCTTGCTGAGACTGATCGATCGCATCTTGTCCACGGGTGACAACAGTTGTCTCAAATCCGTTTTGTCTTAAACCCTTTTCTAGAAACGCTACAATGCGAAGCTCATCTTCAGCAATGAGAACTCGGTACATTTTTTTCTCGGCGGCTGTAGTAGTTTTGAAGCATAAGCAGGTTTAATAAATTTGCTACTTTCAGCTTGTTATCTGCTGTTAGATTCATGATTCACTTCATAAATCTATAACTACAGACGATAAGGTTGTATCAAACGATGCTAATCTCTCCACACTTGCAGGCGCACGTGAGACGAAAATTAAGCTTTCATGAGAAATTTCTCATGTTCTGAAAAACTGAGATTCCAGGCTAAGCCATCTGGCTAAAAGCTGAGACGTTTCTACTGTCCCAGCATCCGATAGCCCATTCCCCGCACCGTTTCAATTAATCCATCGCCCAGCTTTTTCCGCAAATAGCCGACATAAACATCCACAATATTTGAGCCCGGATCGTAGTCATAGCCCCATACATGGTTAAGCAATTGTTCGCGGCTCATAATCTGGTCAGGATGGCGGATGAAAGTTTCTGCTAGGGTAAATTCGCGCATGGAAAGATCAACAGGACGATCGCCAACCAGAACCCGCCGCGATCGCAGATCAAGAGTAATATCGCGAAACTTTAGTAGCATTTCCGATTCACCCGTCGAGGAAAAGCTCCGCAGCCTTGCTCGTACTCGTGCCAGTAGCTCCTCAAATCGGAAAGGCTTAGTCACATAGTCATCTGCGCCGCTCTCTAAGCCAGCAATCTTGTTGGGCATATCAGTTCTAGCAGTCAAAATAATGATAGGAAGCTGGATACCCTGCCCGCGCAGTTCCTCCAATACCATAAATCCATCTTTGCCAGGTAGCCCCAAATCAAGCACAATCAAGTCGAACTCGCCGTTTAATGCCATCTGGCTGGCTTCTCGTCCATCTCTAATGACCTCTGTCGTAAAGCCGTTAGACTGAAACCCCTTCTCCAGAAAAGCACTGATTCGTGATTCATCTTCGATGATTAAAAGGCGCGGCATAGCAGATCAAGGTTTGAGAGAATTTGCAAAGGCTGGGCAATATTCTTACTCTACTTCTATTGAAGTAGCAATGACGGGCGGCGTAATCAGAAGTTCCCTGCTTTTTCGGGGAGTAGACGGTTGCAGCGGAATAACCAAAGTAAACGTTGACCCTGCCCCTACATGGCTCACTAGTTCAATCCAGCCTTGATGTGCCATGACGATCGCCTTAACAATCGCCAGCCCCAGCCCCACGCCTTCCGATCGACGATAGCTGTTAGCTGCCCGTGCAAACCGATCAAAAATGCGTTTCTGGTCTTCCAGAGAGATGCCTTCGCCGCTGTCTCGCACCCAAAAGCGAACCGTCGCTTCATCGGAAACAGCGCCTATTTCAATCAAGTCATTGGGCTGCGTGTGCTGAGTGGCATTTTGCACCAAATTGAGGACAGCGCCTGTCAGCCGCTGCCGATCGCCAACCCACGTTTCGCTACAGCGATTCACGAGATGCCATTTGCGATCGGCTAGGCTAGTTGCTTTTGAGAACAAGTCATCTATAAAAACGGCTGTATCAATCAGGTCTGACTGTAGAAAATCTCCCCGTTCAGCCTTTGCCAACAAAATTAAATCGTTAACAAAGCGATTCATCCGATCAAGTTCATCCATGACTAGATCGATCGTTTCCTGCTGTTCTGGAGGCACTTCTCCAATGAGTTCTAGGTGTCCTTGAATGATGGTAATGGGAGTTCTTAGCTCATGTCCAGCATCATTAATAAAATCGCGCTGAGTATCAAAAGCTTTTTGAATCCGCTCCATCATTGCATTAAAAACTTCAGTCATTTCTGCCAATTCACCGTTGCCTTGCACGTTGGCAATGCGTTGGCTGAGATCAGATTCACTCACGATCGCCCGTGCAGTTTCTGCCAACTGACGCACGGGAGCCAGCAGCAGCCCTGTGGCTAACCAAGCCAGTAGGAACGACAGCAGCACGACACCAACCGCCACCCCTGCAAAAATGTAGACACCTACCAAGGCTTCAACGCGTTCTCCGGCAGATAGGTGAGCCACCGCAAAGACCCCTTTGAGGCGTCCATCTAACATTAAGGGCTGAACTAAATAAATCACTTTGCCGATTTTAGGGTCTCCTGTTTCGCGTTCCCCAATCGTGGGCTCAACCAGATTACTCCAGCGGTTAACCAGGTCAGAGTTAGGGCGTAGCGGTTCAACCAAAACACTAGGGCTAGATCTATAAAACTGCCCATCAATGACAGCAATAAAAAAATTATCGTCTTCCGGTAATTCTGCCGATAAAAATCTATCAATAAATTGCCTTAGCTCGATTGTGCTTTGCTCTGGCAGATCTTCCCAGGCTAGATAAGATTCGCGAAAGTCTGCCATTTCCTCAGCTAAATCACTACGAACCCGACTATCAACGCTGGAGAAGAGGAGCCAACGAAAAATAGGCACTGCCGCAGCAGTAATCAGCAGCATGGAAAGCAAGTAGGTCAGCAGAATCTTGGTTCGCGTCTCCCTAAAAAAAGACTGCCACCGAAACCTCTTTAACGTTTTTGCTGCCTTTGCTATCACTGACAATTAGTTGATTAAGGAAAACTATATCCACCGAATACTTACACAAATGTTAACCCTTTTGCAAGTTACACGGTGCTCAGCCAGATGTAGTAATCCTAATCATTAATGAAAGGCAATCGTTTACTGCTCTACCATAACTTTATCTCTCTGAAGAATAGAGGCTTTGAATTTTAAGTTAGCAGGCAAGCGCAGAGATTGCTTCTTGACTTGCAAGAGAATTGTAGTAAGCACGATACCACTTAACAAAACGAGGGATGCCCTCCTCGATCGCCACTTGCGGTGTAAAACCCACTACCTCCGTTAAATCCGCAACATCTGCATAAGTCTCCAGCACATCTCCCGGCTGGAGCGGCAGAAAATTCTTTTTGGCTTCAATGCCTAAGCTATTTTCTAGCACTTCAATGAACCGCAGTAGTTCGATCGGCTGATGATTACCAATGTTGTAAATTCGATAGGGAGCATGGCTACTGCTAGGCTCTGGAGCATAAGGTGACCAGGTGGCGTTCGCTGCTGGAACCCGATCTAGAACGCGAAGAACACCATTTGCAATGTCATCAATATAGGTAAAATCGCGTTGCATTTTACCGTGGTTATAAACATCGATCGTTTTGCCTTCTAGAATGGCTCTGGTAAATGTAAATAGTGCCATGTCGGGTCTGCCCCAGGGGCCATAAACTGTAAAAAATCTCAGTCCAGTTGTAGGAATTTTGTAGAGATGGCTGTAACTGTGTGCCATGAGTTCATTGGCTTTCTTCGTGGCTGCGTAGAGGCTGAGAGGATGATCAACAGAATGCTGAGTTGAGAACGGGATGACGCGATTAGCGCCATAGACTGAGCTAGAAGAGGCATAGACCAAGTGCTGTACCTTGTGTTGCCGACAACCCTCCAAAATATGCAAAAATCCTACGACATTGCTGTCTACATAGATATGAGGATTTTTCAGAGAATGGCGAACGCCTGCCTGAGCCGCTAAATGAATAACGCGATCGGGCTGATGCTGCGCGAATAAATTTTCCATGCCCTGGCGATCGGCAAGATCAAGCTGGTGAAACTGGAAGTTGGGGTGCTGTAACTGGCTCAGGCGGCTAAGTTTCAGCGCAACGCTATAGTAGTCATTTAGATTGTCTAACCCGATCACCGTTTCGCCCTGCTGCAACAGCATTCGACTGATGTGAAATCCGATAAATCCAGCGGCTCCAGTCACTAAAATTTTAGACATCGCTTAACTCCTTAAGAATTGGTTAGATGCTTTCCCTGAAGCCCTTGTCCTATGCAAAGTTGAATGCTTGCAGCACAGGCGAATTGGCAACAGGATAGTGCAGCACGCTCAGGGCACCTGGCTGAGGTTGCAAACGCCAATGTTGATCGCGGCTGAGCCCGATCGCGGCTCCCACAACCTGCTGAATATCGTCCTGCGCGGCAACCACCAATCCCGTCATGAGTTGGGATGAGGCACTAGATGTAGTCTCTAGGGTGCGCTGCCAATTTAACAGAAACCGATGCTGCTGGCTCTGAAGCTGAACGGTCGTAGGGTGATAATGCAACAGGCGATCGATAAGGGTCGCCTCAGAATCTGCGGCAAGGCTAAAGTCGATCGAAATTGTTTGAAGCAGTTGAGCCAGATGATCGATCGATCGCGAGTTAGTTTCGGAGGGCAGCAGTAAGAGCCGTAGACCTTGTTTGCCTTCCTTTAGCTTAGGGAGAGATTCCTTTAACGGAGTCGTTAAGTTGAGGGTTTTTAACTGGGCTGCATTCAGGCAAGCATCAGGAAAGTGCAAAAAGCTAATGCCACAGTTAGACTGCTGAAGGCGATGAAACTGAGACGGAGGTAAACCCAAGGCTGTACTAATCAATGCCCGATTCGTGCCGCCATGACTGACTACAGCGATCGTTTGCCCTGGATGACGACACAACACCTCTTGCCAAAACTGCTGCGATCGCTCGTAAAGATCGAGCACTGGGAAACTGCGCGTTTGAATAGCAACGGTTGCTCCTCTAGCGGGATTTAAGCTAGGGGCATCTAAACTGGCTACCGCGTTGGGTATCAACTCAAACTCATGCGGACGATGTTTCCAGCACTGATAATCTGCGGCATAGGTTTCCTGCACAAATTGAAAAGACTGCCCTTCCCAACTCTGCAAATCAATCTCGCGCAAACCTGGCTGTACCCACAGAGGAGGGGTAGAAGATAGGTTTCCTAAGATTGCGTCAACGGTTTGCCGAACTCGCTTCAGCGGACTGGTATAAATTGCTGCAATGGGTTCATTCTTGAGGAACTGTCCGACTTGTTTTGCTGTTTGCCAACCCTGTTCAGTTAATACTGAAAGATCTGAACTTCCCTGGTAAAGCTTTTTCTCGTTGAACGTACTGCGCCCATGACGAATTAAGATTACGCGCGTTGTTCTGTTTGTTTCTCTGACATCAACATTCGTCTGTTCTAGCTTAAATAGCGATCGCATTACTACCTCCGTTATTTTTGTTGCGGATAGGATGAACCTTCGCCTGAAGCTGGTAGAGTTGGGCATACTGTCCTTTCAAAGCCATGAGTTCCTGGTGAGTTCCTTGTTCCAGGACTTTGCCTTCTTCAATGTAGAGAATGCGATCGGCTCGTTCGGTTGCTTGTAGATTGTGCGATACCACAAAAGTTGTTTTGCCCTTTGTCAACTGGCTCAATGCCTCGTTGACAATATGCTCACTGTGATTATCTAATCCTGTCGTAGGCTCATCTAAAATTACAATTGGAGCATGACGCACGGCGGCACGGGCGATCGCAATTCGCTGCCGTTGTCCACCTGAAAGAGTTGCCCCGCGCTCACCCAAAATTGTGTCGTATCCCTGCGGCAGCTTCAGAATAAATTCGTGGGCTTTTGCCACGCGAGCCGCGGTTTCAATTTCAGCAGGGGTTGCTTTAAGATTACCGTAGGCAATGTTTTCTCGAACAGTAGAGGCAAACAAAATGCTATCTTGCAATACCACGCTAATCTGACGACGGACTGAATCTACCTTATACTCGCGCAAGTCATGCCCATCTATCAAAATTCTTCCTTCGACAGGATCGTAAAAGCGCAGCAGCAAACTAACCAATGTGGATTTACCACTGCCTGAAGGTCCAACCAAAACAATATGCTCACCCGGTTGCACCATAAAGCTGACACTTTTTAGCGTACCGATACTACCGCTCTCATAAGCAAAGTTCACCTGGTCAAACTGCACCGCTCCCAAAAACGGTGGGGCATCCATTGCGCCTCGCGTATCCTGTATATCTGGAATGGTATCTAAAACATCAATCACTCGTTCACCCGATGCAGTTGCTTTAGCGATCTGCCCCGTGTATTTAGCGAGTTGACGAATGGGTTTAAATGCTGTTTTCAAATAGGTGATAAAAATTAGCAAATCTCCTGCTGTTAAAGCTCCTTGGAGTACGAGTTGAACTCCTTTCCACAGCACCAACGCTACAGCAACCGTGACTAATACTTCCATGGTTCGCTCTAGCCCAGCACTTAATTTCTGGGCTTCGGCATCTTCTTGTAGTCCTTCACGGTTGTGAGTAAAAAAGGTGCTTTCCAGCATGGTCTGCAAAGATAAGGCTTGCACTACTTTAATAGCACTCATTGCCTCAGCCGCAGTGGCAGCCATCGCGCCTTCTCGCTTGCGCTGTCTCCGCACCACTTCTCGGATTTGACGGCTCGTGCGGGTTGTGGAAAACACAAACAAAGGAAAAATAGCGATCGCAATGATCGCCATTTCCCAGTGCAACCAAAACATGACTCCAACCATACCCACTAGCGTTAACGAGCTTGCCAGCAAGGGCAACAGTGCCATGACTGTCACCTCTCGTAGCCGAGTAATATCTTGGGTAACACGAGCGATTAAATCACCTGTTCTTGCCTGATTATGGAAAGAGAGCGACAGGCGTTGCAAATGGCTGTAAAGATCACCCCGTACCTCAGTCATCACGTGGGAGGCAGCGATCGCCATTCCTGCGGTACTGGAATAAGCCGCAGCACCGCGCAGCACCGCTAATCCAATTGAGCCAATTGTTAGCAAAGTTAGCAATACTAGACTCGAAGCTTGCCCAATGACGGGCAGGGTTGGCATAGGGCGATCGACACCAGGCAACAGAATATAGTCAAAAATTATCTTAAGGGGCCAAGGCTCCAACAGCCGCAGCAAGGTTTCAGCCAAAAGTGCCAAAAATGCAAAGATCAACAGCGGTTGCTGCTTGCGAATTTGTGGCGTAAAACGCTGAAGAATTCGACCCATGCTGGGCAATGTCTCTTTTAAGCTGACCGTATGTTTCATTGCGCTTTATGAGAACTGCTTCTGCTATCGATTCGAATTCTTTCATTCTTGAATGAAGTGATAATGAAACGTTTATGAGAAAGCCTTCATGAAAGCAGAAGAGAAAGCGAGGTCGAGCCAAGATGCAAGTCCTACAAACTAGAAGATGAACTAGGAGCAGGGATAAAAGAATTAAACTTTAAGTCGTTTCATCTGTTCTTTGAGCCAGTTCGCAAACATCTCATCCAGTAAGCGCTGTCGCATCGGTTCATCCAACTGTGCAGGTAAAAACTCCTCTAGTCGCACAATTACCCACAAATCTTCAATGCGGGTTGGCGGCATAAGCTGTCTGGGGTAGCTAGCGCGGAGGGTTTGAGCGAGTCTGGAATGAGGAGTACTTAGGAGCGCAGGACCACAATTCTACCTGTCCGCGATTCAGCCCCCTGAGAGTACTGCTAGGCAGGTTCAGCAAGGGGTTGTTCATTGGCTTGTACCCGAAAGTAAAGCTCCCTCGCAACATTGACATCCCGAACTCGAATTAGGGAGTAGATAACCTGATCCAACTGAGACTTGCGCTATAAAAAATAGGATTCTAGATTGTTGCCCCAAGTTGCTTGCTTAAATTTTTCAATTCTCAATTGCCGAGTGATTTAATCGCTTTTGAACTCCTGGCGATCGATGCTCTCGGTCTTCGCGTGTTCGACTTCGGTCTTAATCGAGAAACTTACAGCTGTGCGACCTGCTCCTGCAAGCTGTGCCCCAGATCTTTAATTTGCGCTAAATGTTCGTCAAACTTAATCGTGCGATCGTCTTTGGTTTGGATTGTGTAGACATAGCTCGTTATCTTTGCCAGACGTGTTACAGCGATGAGCAAGGTTTGAATGTCGGAATATGGCAAGATGACAGGCTGAGATTTGCGCTGATCTACTAAGTCGTGCTGGTAAAGGAATACAACATTTTGGGGCGATCGCCATCGCTGCCACGAGCGACGAGCAAAGTAGATTGCCAGAAATGTTGCAGGAATACCCACTAAAAATAAACAACTGATCAACGAGGGCAGAATCATCAAACTCCACATCACAAACAGCCGTTTGGCTTTTCTTTTTGTTTATGCCAGTTAAATTCTCCTAAAATATGACCAAAGGCTTGAGGTGCAGGGGATACAGAATAGTTCATGAATAGACTCCAAATAATTTTCTAGAATGTTGGAATGGTCAGGTAAATGTAGAGATCGGTAGACGCGAGGGAAGCAGATGGAGCAATCTTTTTATGCCACGATCGTCGGTACTTCCATTCCCTTGAATTGAATGAATTCTACGGTGACAAAATCGGCGGCGGTGATCTGGTTGGCTTTCATATTCGAGAGCATTGCAAGTCGCTGATCGCCCACGCCAATCACGGTATTTTTGCCTTGCTGCACAATATCGAGAATTCCAGGGTTCAACTCGATCGACAGACCCAACTTGTCTTTGCCCTTTTGGAAGTCTTTGATCACATCCACACCGCTGTTGAGCGCCAGCACAAAGGTATCTTTGCCGGAACCGCCTGTAAGCGTGTCGCGTCCTGCTCCACCGAAGAGGATGTCGTTGCCTGTACCGCCGTTGAGCTTGTCGTTGCCTGTGCCACCACAGAGAACATCGTTGCCGCCCATACCAGAGAGGGTGTCGTTACCGCCTTCGCCGCAGAGAATGCCACCTAGATTTTGTCCGGTGAGATCTTGGCTGGCGTTGGTGCCCAGAATGAGGGGGGTGTTGTTGGTGAAGCTAGAGGTGGGTGAGGTAAAGGTGTCGTAGTTGATACGGAAGGAGATTCTTGCTCCCTTGTTAGGACTACTAAAAATTGGTGATGGAAAAAGCAACGCACCGTCACCCTCAAAAGTAACGATTTGTCCTTTTGAAAAAGAAGAAAAACTACTACCTGCGGTACCCTTGCTTTGAACTTCACCTCTGATCGGATCAAAGTTGAAAGAAATAGTTTCTCCTGGAGTAGAGGGATTGATGTCAGCAATATCATCAGTATCAGGATCTTCGTCTTTTGCTCCAATGCTGGCAGTAAGGAGCAGTTTATTAATATCAACCTCTTGAGTAACCGTAAAGTTAGGACTGATATCGTTGTCGTTGCCAAAGACCCGGCTGTTCTTCTTTTTTCCTTCGATGTTAGTTTCAATGTAAAAATCGGCGCGATCGAAGTTTGTGAACGGAACCTTTGTGTCATAGCGTTCGAGTGCTGTCAGGCGATCGATCGTCACACCCAGTTGGGCACGAGAGATCGCACTGCCATTTGCACTCAGCGTATAACTTCCACTGCCAGTTGACTTACTCACTAGCAAGGCATACTCACCCGTCGGCAAATTGTCAAACGTGATCCCTTCTGTGGCGGTTCCCGGATTGAGAGAAGTCTTGATTGTCTGCCCGCTACTGTTCAACAGAACCAAATTAGCATCAAGACCTTGCGGAATTAGAGCAATGCCACCTTTTGTGGGGCGATCGACCTGAAATTTGAAGAAATCCGCCGCATCACTGCCGAATAAATCACCCCGGACAAATGGGCTATTGCGAATGTTGCCTAGATTAGTTGCGGTAGCGAGCGTGTTGTTATTAGCTGTTTCAATTACCTGTGCCATTGTTAGATCTCCTTTGTGATTGTGTAAAAGAAAGATGGATAGTGTTTCACTTGAGCGAAATTTGGTCGCAAGAACCCTAGACAATGAATGTGAATTCATTACTGAGGTTAGAAAAATGTTTGAGTGCTGAGATGCAGTCGTCGAGATCAGACCTGCAATGTTTGAGTTCTAAGCTGCGATTGCTGGGATCAGAGGTTTAAATGTCAGGTTCAAACCTGCGATCATCGAGATCAAACCTGCAATCATCGCGTTCAAAGGTATAACTGTCGAGCTTAGACCTGCAATCATCGCGTTCAAAGGTATAATCATCGAGATCAAAGGTGCAACTGCCGAGCTTAGACCTGCAACTATCGAGATCAAACCTGCAATGTTCAGGCTTTCAGATGCAACTATTGCGGAATAGAAAGGCTGGAAAGAACTATCAAGTTAAGACTTCACTAATTTGAGTTGTTCTCATGAGTAGTAGCGGCGATCGAGCCATCCGCGAACTTCTGCTTCGGAATCAAAGAACACTCTGCGACCTGTAACTTGGTCATAGACCGTCCAGAAAGAACTGCCAGACTTGTCTCTTGATCGATAAATCTTTGGCTCATCAACCTTGAGCATTGATTCAAAGAAAAACTTTAAAGCTTGACTGAGTTTTAATACAAGCTTGGACATCTTTTGTTCGCTGTCCTGTGAAAAAATCGTAGACTCTAGGCTGACAAAGTTATTCTCTTGATTGTTCATGATGATTTCTCCTGAGTGTTGGATGGCGATCGCTCCTGCGGTCGTTCAAATTCTTGCTTTGCCTCAACGGCGATCGCAAATTGACTGAGATTAAAGACAAGCGATTCCTGACGAACACGAGGGTATCGTGCCGCGATCGCACAAATTTTGCACATAGTTTTAGCTTTTGCGAATAATGTAGTAGTCGTTCTGAAAATCGTGCGCTAGCTGCTTGATCTCGACTTGCTTGAAACCTGCTTCAGCCAACATTTGTAGCGCTTTTTCTTTTCCCCACATTGTTCCTAAACCCATGCCGCCATAGGCGAGAGAAACAGTCATGCAGTGCATACAGGAAATGGTGTACAGCAAGGAGCCGATCGGGTGATCTAGATTGCCATCTACATTCGTTGCGGCGTGGATATCTTGCATTAGATAAACGCCATCTGGACGCAGTGCCTGACAAATTTTTTGTAACACTACATCGGGCTTTGCCTGGTCGTGAATGGCATCGAAGGTCGTGATCCAATCGTAGCGATCGCGCTCTTCCAGCGTTGCGGCATCTTTAACTTCAAACTGGATATTCCCAAGTTTATGCAGTTGAGCTTCGGCGTTGGCAATGGCGATCGCCTCCCCTGAAAAGTCATAGCCTGTAAATCGACTGTTTGGAAAAGCGCCCGCCAGCTTGTTGATCGCTCGCCCGTAGCCGCAGCCCACGTCTAAAACATTAATGCCTTGCTGCAACGCTTCTGCCAGCCCAGGAATTAAGGGCAGCACATGATCAAATAAGGCAGATACAGTCGTTTGACCACTATCTTCCGCCATCACCGCATGAAAGCGTTTAAATTCGGAATATGGCACACCGCCACCCTTGTAGAAGCAGTCGATAATTTGCTCTTCCACCGTTCCCAACAACGGAATGAATTGAGCAAAGGCGGCAATATTGTCGGATGCCTTTGCTCTGGTCAAGAAGGCAGCGTGTTCAGCAGGCAAAGCGTAGGTTTTGGCGATCGCATCATAATCTATTAACCGACCAGTCACCATTGCACCCAGCCATTCCCGCACATAGCGTTCGTTGAGTCCAGCGGCATCAGCAATTTGTTGACTAGTGGAGGGCGGCAATTCTGCCATCGTGTCAAACAGTTCGGTGCGATGACCAATCGAAGTCATCAGGGCGATCGCGCCGCCGTTGAGGATATTCAGCATCCGTTCCGCGAATGCTTCGGCTTTAGTCGTGTCAAAAGTTTGGGTCGTCATGGCTGTCTCCTGGGCTAACGAGTGAGTGACTAATGCATTTCTGCATCTGAAACTAAGTTAGCGATCGCAGCGTTCCCAAAGCGTTCCCGAAGCGTTCCCGAAGCGTTCTGGCAGTGTTGAGTCCTAATCTGAAGCAGTCAACATTAGTCCGGAGAGGTGGGTTGGTTTGGACACCAGCCTTGGGTGCTAATCGTGCCATTGCAATCGGAGATAGGTTCCAAGATATCGATCGTCCAGATCCGCACAAACGGTAACCCAGCTTTACGAAACGATCGCCGGACTGTTTCGGCATCTGGTGCTTCAAATTCGCACACAACCGAGATGTGATCGCGTGCCATCATCGATCGAATCCACTTCACGTCATGGGCTTGATGGCAAGGAATACCAATTGCGATGTCGTGATTCCATTTGTCTTCAGTAATCGGTGGCTTAAAGGCTTTTTCAACCAGGACGCGAACCATGCGTTTCTCCCTCTTTAATCTTTCTGCATTGCATGATAACCCGATCAACAGCGGTTTGAGCGCGAGTACTGAGGGCATGGCGATCGGTGGGACGATGTGGTGCTTGGAACTGTGCAATCGCCCGGTCTAGTTCACCTGCTGCTAAAAAACTCTGAATCAAAACTGCCCAAGCCAAAGCAGTTTCGCTAGGCTGATTCATGATCTGAGCAGATTGTAAGGCGGCTTCGGCTCGAATTGCCGCCATCGCGAACCGTTCACTTACCAGATCCACTTCGGCAGCGCCAATTAGCACATAAGCAAGCATCCGCTTGGCATCTATCTGTTGTAAGGTAGCGATCGCTTGCTCCAAAGCGACTTCGGCTTCGGGCTGCTGAAGCTGATTGGGCTGCTGAAGCTGATAATTTGCTAAGGCAGTGAGTGCTACTGCCATCGCGCCTTCACTCCCCTCACCACTAATTTTGGTAGCAACGGTTGCCAGTTCTGTCGAGTAGGCGATCGCCCTGGCTGGATGACCCGTTTCTAGCTGCACCATTGCCAAGTAGCTCAGACAGGCGCATTCCCGCCAGTGATCCTGTTCGGCTTGTGCCATGTGCCACGCTTGTTCGAGCAGCAAATGTGCTTCAGTAAAATCTGCGGCATGGCGATGCACACAGCCCAGACCGCAGGCAATATCACAAATTTCTAGCTCAACCCTAGCCGCCAATGATTGAGCTTCTAGCAACAGCGCCTCCGCCCGATCCATGTCGCGCTCAATTTCAGCTAGACACCAGCCGCTATGAGCCAGCATTCGCGCCATCACAGCCGGACTCGCCGATCGCACTCGTTCTGCGGCTCTCAGGGCGTGCTGATGCACACTGGTCAAATTATTGTAGTCATAGCTCAGCGCAATCAAAGCTTCTAGGGCGATCGCTTCTTCATCTTTGAGATTAAGCGCGATCGCTTCGGCAATTAACTGGTGCAGCGTCGCTTCAATCTGCGGAACTTGTTCCTTAGTCACACCTGCTGAAATGTAGCACTTGAGCAGCCCGATCTGGAGACGCACCCGTGAAGAATTGTCTAGCTGCTGACTGTGATGCATTCCTTGCTGCGCCAGCTTTGATGCCTCTGCATAGGCAAATAATTTTAGGCAGCGCTCTGCGGCTAGTAGGGCAGTAGCAGCAGCCAATTCAGGATCTCCCCCTAGAGCGGCATGGTGGGCAATATCACCCGCCAAAGCGTGGTCGGGAGTGGTGCGTTGATTCAACTGATGCGCAATCTGTAGATGAATCAAACGACGACGTGGTTCTGAGAGTTGACGATAGACGACCTGCCGCACAATATCATGGGAAAAATCGTATCCCATTTCATTTCCAATTGATGTGCTTGGGCGAATGATGCTTCGTTGCTCAAGCTGTTCGATCGACAGTAACAACTGCGCCAGGGGATAGTCTGCAACCTGAGCTACCATCGTTGGTTTAAAGCTTCGTCCTAATGCAGCTGCCCATGGTAAAAGGTCATAAGCAGTATCGTTCAATTGTCGGAGACGATCGCCAATCAACGCTTCTAAAGTATCTGCCTGAACCGATTGATTTGGAGTTGAAGCCCGAGCAAGTTCCAGTGTAAACAACGGATTGCCGCCACTGTCGATGAACACTTGATCAACGACTTCTAATGACAGATCTAATGCGTTGCCACTGACACTGCGAATCAGTTCAGCCGTTTCTTCACGATTGAAGGCAGGCAATTCCAAAGTTTGCAGTCGTCGCTCTCGCCGGAGAGCTTGCACCACTCGTGAGACTTCCGCATTTGCCTCTAGCTCTCCAGTACGGGCGGTGCAAGCAAACTGCACGGGTAAGTGATTCAGCAAGCGAATCGCATAGTGTAGCAACGCAGACGAAGCCTCATCAATCCACTGAATATCATCAAGAATTACCACGAGCGGAGATTGATTTGCCCATTCTGCTAGCAGTTGCATGACTGCATCAAACAAATGGCTCCGGTCGGGCGGATCTATAATGGGTTGATCTATCTCCGGCAACAGGAAACCCAATTTTGGAGACAGGGTAACTGGCGGCAGTTCAAGCGATCGCAACGCATCAATCCAGATACCATAGGGTCGTACCATCTCTGCGGCAAATGCCCGTCCCCACAAGATGTGCCCCTGCATCCGTCCTGACTGCATTACTTCTCGCAGTTCCTCTAGCAATCGAGTTTTACCAATTCCAGGTTCGCCTAGCAGCAGCAGCACTTCGCTGGAAGCCGCAGAATCGATCGCACCCATCCACTGCCGAATTATTTCCCATTCCCGCTTACGTCCCACTAATGGTGATAGAGCAGGATGCAAAAGTGTTAATGGACGAAAATGTGTGGTAGTTTGAGCGGGTAATTCGTCTTCTGGCAACTCGTCTTCTCGTAGCAATTGTTCATATAGCTTCTGCGTTGTAGGGCTAGGATCAATGCCTAACTCTTCTCGCAGGATTATCATGCAGCGGTGGTAAAGCTGGAGAGCATTAGCTCGATCGCCGCTCAGGTTATGCAGCCGCATCAAAACACAGTAAGTGGATTCGTTGAGGCGGTCAAATTGCAAAAGCTGTTGCCCATAGCCCAGGGCAATCCGGTAGGCTCGCTGTTCTTCCAATAAATTGATGAGTTGCTCTAAGGCTCTGACTCGCATCTGCTGAAGTCGATCGCGCTCAGGGATAATCCATTCATCGTCGCAATCCGGCAACAAATCTCCTCGATACAGTTCTACGGCTTGCTCTAATGCAGCTTGTGCCAGGCTAGAATCTGTAGCTTGTGCTGCCTTGATCGCCTCCTCAAACTGAGCTACGTCGAGTGTAAACTGAGTCTTGGGCTGCCATTGTAGGGTTTTGGCATCCACTGATAGAATCTGTTCCGCGTTAGGTAGGGCACGGCGCAAATGGCTTAACTCTTTACGAAGATTGGTTCGAGCTTGAGGCTCTGTAGATTCTGACCAGAGATGAAAGGCGAGCCGTTGTCTAGGTTGAGGTGTGTGGCGGTTCAGCAGCAGATACGCCAGCAATGCCTGCGATCGCCCAGTCAGAGTTGCTGGCACTGGAGAACCGTCACAAATCAAGGAGAATTCCCCCAGCAATCTGGCTTGCAAAATAGGAGGCATAGCGTTCTGCTATTTCAAAGTTTAGATGAATAGTAGCATCTTACAAATCAGACACACTGGGTAATGTTGTGAACCTGAGGATACTGAAATTTTCCGCAGGTCTTAGGGAGTTGCAATTAAATAACGCCCCGAACTGCCCCCTAAATCCCCCATTCTGGGGTAGGGCTGATTCGTTAGTTGGAGAAAAAACTTAAATCCCGCATTGTTACGTTGCTCCTATTTTGATGGCTAACGAGATTATGGGATTCAAGCAGTTTTCTCTTCTTAGAGAATCGTCCCTACCATTCTGGGGGATTTCCGAACCTGTCAAAGTCCCCCAGAATGCGGGATTTAGGGGGCTGATAAGTCAATGCATCCCATTGGGGTTTTATTTTCACGCAACTCCCTTATCTCTTCAGAGTTAAGGGAGGTAGACCAACATAGGTCTAGTGAAAAACACCGTTTCTGGCTTGAATCGCCTCCTGATTCTCAACAACTGATCTCAAGCGATCGCTCGCCAGTAAAACCGTATCCGGCAAGAGTGGTCAAAATGAAGCGATGTTGGGGGCAGTCTGCATTGCCGCATTTGTAGCGTTGTTTGTCAGCATCCGTGCTGCCGTGTTTGTCAGCATCCGTGCTGGGGTAGACGGGACAGAAAATCGGTTTAACAACCCTAAGGTTAGGGACGGCAAGAGAGATGAGCAACTCCCTCGTTTGCCCTGCCACAATTCCCCGTGTCTAGAACACGACCTTAATGCTCTGACAGGGTAGTGGCAGCGATCGCCAAAAGATCGGTTGAGTTCTTTCTACAGAGCGATGCAGCCAAGTTGAAATGGGTCTAACCTTTGTCTACATATGCAAAAACCACTAATCTAAGGAAGTGTAGTTATGGCTGATTTATCTAACATCCGAGTTGCAGTTCTGGTATCAGACGGTTTTGAAGAAGCAGAACTTACAGAGCCTGTACGCGCTTTAAAAGAGTCAGGAGCAACTGTTAAAATTTTGTCACCTACAATGAAGCCCATTCAAGGGTTTCGCCACCATGAAAAAGGGGCATTAATTCAACCAGACGGCACGCTTGACGGTATTAGCGCAGATGCTTACGATGCAGTCCTGCTACCTGGAGGTGCCCTTAATGCAGACAACCTCAGAGTGAATGAGGATGTAAAAAGGTTTCTAAAAGAATTTCAAACTTCTGACAAACCGATCGCTGCTATTTGTCATGCTCAATGGGAGCTAATTTCTGCTGGCATTGTTGAGGGGAGAAATCTGACCAGCTATCACTCTATTCAAGACGACATTGTTAATGCTGGAGGAAACTGGCTTGATCAAGAAGTCGTGATTGATAAAAACTGGGTTACTAGTCGTCAGCCCCAAGATATTCCAGCCTTTAACCACGAAATGCTTACCTTATTTTCGCAATACGTTCCCGCGATCGCTGGAGGGGGTTTAGCTTAAGCTTTTATTGATGAAAGAATGAATCTAAATCAAAGCCCCCTTTCTTCAAGAAAAGGGGCTTTGATTTTCATACTACAATTCAGCAACGCTAAAGTCTTTCTGGCTATCAGGTTGCCGACGTGTTTGGCGTTTAAATAAAATCTCCATCATCTGCTGCCAGCGATCTAACCGATAAGCACGATGCTTGTTTTTTCCTGAGCCGCTCCAATGTAGTTTTACTTTCACACTCATTTGACTAAGTTAGGACTTACGCAGAAGAAATCCCTGACTCCTTAAGAGGATGTCTGAGAAGTATCAAGGATTCTTGCACTCGCCCCCCAATCCCCCATTCTGGGGGACTTCCGCACCAGTCCTCCTTCAAAGTCCCCCAGAATGGGGGATTTAGGGGGCGGCTCGGATAGCAATTTAGACTTCTCAGACATTCTCTAAAGAGGGACTTTTGAGATGCTCTTCCTAAGAAGAAGGGTCAGGTAGGCTCTCAATATGCTTACACAGCCTCAGCAGTAGATCAGTCTCTAAGTCAGCCCAGATGGGACGATCGCCTGACTCAATTTTGGCACTCAGGCTTTGGTGCACCTTCAGCATTCTAGCTAGCTTGGCTTGTGTCCACCGTCTCTCGTGGACAAATTCAAATTGAAAGTTTTTTGTAGAGCAGCAGTTGTGTGAGACGGTAGTGAGAGATGTTTTTAGGGGTTTCTCATGTCTGAAATTGTAATTGAGCAGCAACAGTACAAAACCTATCTGTTATCAGATGATGAGGCTCAAATCGCCGTTGTGCCCGAACGGGGCGGCATTGTTACCCATTGGCAGGTAGAGGGCGAAGAATTATTTTACTTAGATAGCGATCGCTTTAAAGATCCTGCCCTGACTGTGCGAGGTGGCATACCCCTCTTATTTCCTATCTGTGGCAACCTCGCAGGAGACACCTACAGCCTCAACGAGCAGCCGTATAAGCTTCCTCCCCATGGCTTCGCTCGCAATCTTCCTTGGCAGGTGACAGATCAAGCGACTGATACCGGAGCTAGCCTCACTGTTAGCCTCAAGAGCAATGAAACGACGCGATCGAGCTATCCCTTTGACTTTGAGCTTAATTATACTTACACTCTGCGTGGCAATTCTTTAGAACTGCGCTGCCGTCACACTAATCTCTCAGATCAGCCAATGCCCTTCTCGACGGGAATTCATCCTTATTTTGCAGTCACCGATAAAAGCCAACTCACTGTTGATTTCCCCTCAACTCAATACCAGTCTAAAGGGGCAGCAGAAGACCTTAACTTTCCGGGGCACTTTGACTTTGAGCAAGAGGAAATTGATTTTTCATTTATCAACCTGCAAGGGCGATCGGCAACTGTCGCTGATAAAAGCCGCAACTTGAAGCTTACCGTTGAGTATGACGAGCACTACTCAACCTTAGTATTTTGGGCAGTTAAAGGAAAGAATTTCTACTGCTTAGAGCCTTGGACTGCGCCGAGAAATGCTCTCAACACTGGAAAGAACTTGCTTGTGGCTGAGCCAGCAGCCTGTATAGAGACAGTGATAAAAATGACGGCAGAAGTAGGGTAAGTTCGAGATTGCATAATTTAAAAAGTTTTGTGAAGTAACAGTCTTGGTAAAAACCGGGGCTGTTATTTCTTGCGAATCTTAAATTCTGTATGGCAGAAATATTAGCCGTACAGAAAAAGCAAAAATCGGTTTGATTTATGGCATTAGTTTGCACTCTTAATTTTACAGATCAGCACCTCAGAGGCAAGCTGATAGGCTCTCTCCTCATTCCACCAAGGAGACGCTTGCCACCACTCCCAAAGAGGACGACTTCCCTTACTTTTGTTACAACGTCGGCAAACTGCAACCAGATTAGACCGGACATCAAAACCGCCCTTCGATCGCGCTACAACATGATCTACAGTCAAAAAACGGGGAACGCATCCACAATAAGCACAGGTGCCCCTAAATCGTTGTTTTGCGGCTGCTTTTAGCTTATGTTTTTGCGATCGCTTGTCCAAATCTTTCAAAGGTTTCTGTAAGGTCATTGCCTTGCCCATTGGTTTGCTGAATTAACGCACGTAGCAGATTTTACTCAATTTTCTCAATAGCTGACCTTTAAAGTTGCTGAGCTTCTCACTTTTCTATTTGAGAGGATGTCTGAGAAGTCTAGATTGTTATCCGATCCGCCCCCTAAATCCCCTATCCTGGGGGACTTTGAAGGAGGACTGGTGCGGAAGTCCTGCCCCAAAATGGGGGGTTGGGGGGCGAGTGTAAGAATCCTTGATACTTCTCAGACATCCTCTGAAAATCTGACTTTCTCTAACTTTTTCAAACTGCCAAATCTAAAAACCTCATTTAATTTGATAAATACTACAAGCCTATTTGACTTGCCCGCAATGAGATTTTCCTGTTGCAATTGAAGTCTGAGAATGATTTGAGTAATGATTTGAATGTTGTTCTAAATCCAATCTGTAACAACGATTGTATAAACTTTAGAACTTAAAACTTCACTCAATTTACGCTACTGATAACGGAGGAAACCATGATCTGCACAACTGAAAAAAATATTAATACACACATCTCGACACCTCAAGAAACCAAGCGCGATCGCCTAGTAGCTCAATGGATCATCATCGATAATCGCTTGGTGTGCCAATGGATCATAGCTAAAGATTAACTTTGTTTTCTCAAGAGTCCCGCTCAAATATAACAAGGAGAGATTCGCTAATGCTTAAAACTCTCCCACCATAGCGTTGCAGCCCAGAAGTTAGCAATTCCTCAATCGACTCAGGGTATTGCGGAAAGAACAAGCCTGCTCTAAGCTAATTTTCTGTAGAAAAGAGTTGAGGAAAACGCTAGCATTTTAATTTTTTCTGATAATAGAACACATTCATCAAGGATAATAAATAGGACAACTGCTCCTTACCCGGAATTGCCTAGTGGAAACTGACAATCTAATTCCCATCGAACATCAAAATGTGCCGCAGGCTCATCAAGGGCTGCACGGGTTTTTGTATAGCTCCGACGATGAACATAGTGCGCTAGAAACCCCGATCGCCAAGACAGGTTTATCTACTGAAACTATCGTACCTTTAACGGATTGGTGTGAGTCTGTCGGAACTGCCAAAATCGCTGGGGTATATTCAGTGCTAAATTGCGATCGCCAGACGCAATACGTTGGCTATTCTCGCAATGTTGCCCTTTCTCTGCGAGGACATTTAACACAACTGGGTCAAGACACCTGTGCTTTTGTTCGGGTGCAACCCTTCGACTTTCCTAAACGCGATGATATGGAAGCTCTCCAAAATAGCTGGATTGCTGAACTAAAGACAATCCCACCCGGCAATAACGCAGACAATCAACTTTGGGCAACCACGGTCGGGGCTGCCGCGATCGCCGCGATGTCTGAGGCAGAACGTCAAGCCTACGATGAGAAAAAGCTAAAGCTGCGAAAAGCAATGGCAGAGGCTGATCTGAACCGAGAATTGTCTGTAGAAGAAGGGAGCGATCGGGCTGATAAATTAGAGGCGGCAGTGACCCAAGATGATTGGAGCAGCGTAGTTCAACAACAAACTCAAGAAACTCTGCCAAATCTTTAACCTAAGAGGATGTCTGAGAAGTATCAAAGATTCTTACACTCGCCCCCCAACCCCCCATTTTGGGGCAGGACTTCCGAACAAGTCCTCCTTCAAAGTCCCCCAGAATGGGGGATTTAGGGGGCGGATCGGATAACAATCTAGACTTCTCAGACATCCTCTAAGGAGCAGTAGTCTGATCTCAGCGTAGAGACAAAAACTACTGCTCTTGAGATTCATCTAAAAATTAAGACAATCGGCTCTTATAATCCTCATAGCCAAATGTTCTAACTGGCTCAAAAGTCCCATCTTGACGCAGGATTCCGATCGCCGGATGCTGAATACCGTTGAACATAGAAGTTTTCACCATGGTGTAGTGCATCATATCTTCAAATAGAATTGTGTCGCCTATCTGGAGCGGCTCTGCAAAGGCATAGTCGCCCATTCCCATCACATCTCCAGCCAGGCAGGTCAGTCCACCCATTCGGTAGGTATAGGTTCCAGATGGCTCGTTTGCCCCTCGAATTTTTGGTTGATAAGGCATTTCCAAGCAGTCGGGCATATGAGCAGTAAATGAGACATCTAGCATGGCGATCGCCACTCCCGGAGTTTCGATCAGATCTAATACTCGTGCCCGCAAAAATCCTGCTTCCCATACGACCGCTGCACCAGGTTCGAGATAAATTTTCAAGTGCGGGTGCCGGGCTTTAAAGTCAGCAATGACCTTGATGAAATGTTCAACGTCATAGCCTGAATGGGTCATTAAATGCCCACCTCCCAAATTGAGCCATTTAACCTGAGGGAAAAAATGTCCAAAGCGGGTTTCAATTTGCTCTAAAGTTTCTGCCAAGGCGTAGGAATCACTTTCGCATAAGTTGTGGCAGTGCAACCCTTCAATGCCGCTAGGGAGGCGATCGCCCAGCACCTCAGCCCGAATTCCTAAGCGAGAAAACGAAGAAGCAGGATTATAGATTTCATGCTCTACCGGTGAGTATTCTGGATTAATCCGTAGTCCTGGCGAAACGTGGGCAGCTAGAGTTTGTTCTTTAAACTGCTGCCATTGATTAAGAGAGTTGAACGTAACATGCGCCGCTCCTTGAATCAACGCTGTAAATTCATGCTCTTGATAAACTGGCAGATAAAGATGCAGTTCTCCGCCAAATTCTTCCCGTGCTAACATTGCCTCAAACAATGAACTGGCAGTAGTTCCAGCCAAATATTGTTTAACAATGGGGAAAGCGCTAAACATTGCGAAACCCTTTAGCGCCAGAATCACAGTAATCTCAGATCTCTCTTGAATAGAACGGATCAACTCAAGGTTATGGATCAGTTTTCTCTCTTCTAGTACATAACAGGGAGAAGGAATTTTAGAATAGTTCAAGCTACTACTCCTGCTCACTAGCAAATGCATAGGACTGATCAACTAGCTCATGCCAGGGTAAACCGTAGGTGCCCAGCTTTTGCAAAAATGGATCAGGGTCTAGTTGTTCTACATTAAATACTCCTGCACCCTGCCATTTGCCTGTCACCATCAGCAGAGCGCCCAGCATAGCTGGAACACCAGTGGTATAAGAAATTGCCTGGGCGCCCACTTCTCGATAGGTGTCTGCGTGATGGCAGTTATTGTAGATATAGTAAGTCCTGGCTTTGTTGTCTTTAATGCCTTGAATATGGCAACCAATAGAAGTCTGTCCTTGATAGTTTTCTCCCAGTGAAGCGGGTTGGGGAAGAACTGCCTTGAGAAACTGTAGAGGAACAATTTTTTGACCGTGGTAATCAATGGGTTCGATACTGGTCATTCCCACATTTTGCAACACCTGCAAATGGGTAATGTAATTCTCTGAAAAAGTCATCCAGAAACGAGCGCGTTTAAGGGTAGGGATGTGCTTAACAAGCGACTCTAGTTCTTCGTGGTACAGCAGGTAGGATTCGCGCAATCCAATTTCGGGATAGTCAATAGGACGATGAATTGAAAGCGGAGCGACCTCGACCCAATCATCCTTTTCGTAGTATCGACCTTTTTGCGTAATCTCTCGAATGTTGATCTCGGGGTTGAAGTTGGTAGCAAACGGGTGCCCATGATCGCCTGCATTACAATCAATAATATCTAAATAGTGAATCTCGTCGAAGTAATGTTTGAGCGCATATGCCGTGAAGATGCCTGTCACTCCCGGATCGAAGCCACAACCCAAGATCGCCATGATACCTGCCTGCTGAAATCGCTCTTGATATGCCCATTGCCACTTGTACTCAAATTTTGCTTCGTTGGGTGGCTCGTAGTTTGCGGTATCAAGGTAGTTAACTCCAGTTGCTAAGCAAGCATCCATGATGGATAAATCTTGGTAGGGCAGGGCAACGTTGATGACAATACTGGGCTGAAAATCTTTAATTAAGGCGATGACTTCCCTTGTTTGATCTGCATCTACTTGAGCAGTCGAAAAATTGGGATGGGCGATCGCCTTAGCAATAGCATGACATTTTTTCTCAGTTCTGCTGGCAAGGAGGATTTCGGAAAATGTCTCTTTAGCTTGAGCACATTTGTGGGCAACAACATTGCCAACCCCACCTGCACCAATAATTAAAACTTTAGCCATGTCTAGTTTCACCTGTTGAGTTGAAGTTTTCGATTCACAATAAGGTTGTGCTGCAAAAATGAGTAGAAAGGAGATAATTCTTCCTAATTCATTTTTCAACACAACCCAATAGTGTACTCCAGTCTTAAGGCAGACTTCCACAATCACTTTTTTGGAAGCATGGAGCAGCGTAGTGGCGCAGGGCGATCGCCAATAACCCGGACAGATGCCCTAGTTTTTTGTTGGGACTTTACAGTCAAGCTGAAAAACATCTCTGACTTCTTAAATAACGAGAACTGCTTTGATCTCGGTATTGAAATCAAAGCAGTTCCTCTCAGATGCAGATTAACTGAAACTTAGCTGAAAAAGAGCTAATTGTCTGATGTATTCCGAGTCAGTGAATTAAGCTGATGTTCTACTGCTGCCAAGTACGATCGGTCGTTGACGGTGTCAGGAGCCAACCGACGCATACTAACTGCGACTTTCACCAGGCTTTCAGCCGTGACATCACCCTGTCGATAACCAGTGGCTAGTCCATTAAACTTAGGAATGCCCTCGCTCTCAAAAAAGCCTTGATAGGCAAGGTAAACCAGATTAAAAGGGGTGACAGCCATTCCCAATGTTTCGGCATCAGCAGGCATTGCTTCGGGCGTTACCTGAGCCTGTACCATAGGGGCGATCGTAGTTGATAAAAGCACCGTTGAGACGGTGCCCAGAATAAAGCGTTTCATCAAAGTAACTCCTTAGATGTTGTAGACCGTAGTGGTGTTGTTAGCACAGCGCTACTGCTGTGACTTCTACAATGCGCTTGTTCTATGAGAGGAGACTGAACGCGTTCTAATAATGCGGTGACAAAGCGATGAGAGCAAATGAAGATTTGGCATTGCTGAATGAGAGCATGAGCCTGCTCAAAGCCCCTTTCCTTCAGGAGAGGGGTTGGGGGAGAGGTCTATCTCGCTGCGTTGCCGACTCAGCCTAACCCCTAGCCCCTTCCCTAAGAGGGCAGGGGAACCGGATTTTCATAAGCTGACTATCATCTAGAATACATAAAGCCGGGTAAAATAGGGACTAGAAGATAATCGAATTAAACCGATGCCAGTTCCTAAATTTCTCAGTCCGCTCCAACAAGAAAACCTCCAAAATGCCC
>JAHHII010000019.1 GCA_019358855.1 Timaviella obliquedivisa GSE-PSE-MK23-08B
CCAGTAGTCAGATTGCTGGGATATGCTTTACTCATATTGCTTTCTCGGTGCTGCGTGCTTTCTATTCGCAGCTTACACTGAGAGAGCTTTTTTACCGACTAGCTGACTTTTCAAACATCCTCTAACCTCGTATCTTCTTTTGAACACCAGTCCTTACACCGTTGTTTTGATTGTTCCCACTGGTATTGGGGCGGCTGTGGGTGGCTATGCCGGAGATGCATTGCCCGTGGCACGGGCGATCGCCCAAGTTGCCGATCGATTGATTACGCATCCGAATGTGCTCAATGGCGCTCAGCTTTACTGGTCATTGCCTAATGCCTTCTACGTTGAAGGCTATGGGCTTGATCAATTTGCTGCTGGGCAGTGGGGGCTGCGTCCCGTGGTGCAAAACCGGGTAGGGTTGGTTCTAGATCAAGGCATTGAGCCAGAGTTGCGCTGGCGACATCTGCAAGCGGCGGATGCTGCCCGTGCCACCCTGGGGCTAGATTTGACGGATTACGTCGTGACAGATGCGCCGTTAGGAGTGGGGCTGAAAACGGCAGGTTCGGGCGCAACTTGGGGAACTATTCAGAACCCCGACAGCTTGCTGCGAGCGGTAGAAAAATTGGTAAAAGTAGGAGGGGCAGAGGCGATCGCCGTGGTCGCGCGCTTTCCCGACGATGGGGGCAGCGCAGCCCTTCAGCAATATCGCCAAGGTCAGGGCGTTGATCCTTTAGCAGGTGCCGAAGCCGTCATCAGCCATCTCGTCGTGAAGACCTTTCAAATCCCCTGTGCTCACGCCCCCGCACTATCACCCCTTCCCCTCGACCCGACTCTATCGCCCCGATCGGCAGCAGAAGAATTAGGCTACACCTTCCTCTCCTGCGTTTTAGTCGGCTTGAGCCGTGCCCCTCAGTTTGTTAAGGCTGCTTCAACTCGGGTAAGCGACCTGTGGGTAGACCAAGTGAATGCTTTAGTCATTCCGGCAACTGCCTGCGGGGGCAGCGCTATTCTCAGTCTCAGCCAAACCTCGACGCTCATTATTACCGTTCAAGAAAACCAGACGCGCCTAGCGGTTACCGCCAGTGCCCTGGGCATCTCGACGTTTGAAGTGAGTTCTTACCTGGAAGCTTTAGGAGTACTGGTCGCTCATCGGGCAGGCATTAGTCTGGCGGCTCTACGTCCCACATTGTCTTCCATCCGTGAGCTTAACCATTAAGATTTTCAGCTAATGTAATTTTCTCTCTGGAGGAAAGGTTAAAACAGATCGTTGAGCAGAGCTTTGGTATTAGGAACTATGGTACAGAACGAATGGTTTAAGACATTTGATTTTGATGCGCATACAGGTCAGTACAGTTCTAAAAATGCTCTTGCTTGCGGAAAGCTATCTTGGCTCGCTTATTACGCCAAAGACGAAATTCGGGAAGTTCTAAAAAGTTGGAACTTTACGAAGTTTAGATTTTTTGATCTAGGCGTTACGCAAGCCTTTGTGGTAGCTGATGCTGAGAAAATCATTCTGACCTTTCGGGGTACAGATTGCATGAAAGACTGGCTAGGAAACTTTGATATTGATTTAGTGGGCGGTCCGTTTGGCGGTAAGGTTCATGAAGGTTTTTCGCGATCGCTCAGCCTCATCTGGAAAGACATTCAACTGACGTTTGACTTGCTGCAACCCAGACGTATTGCCACTCAAACAGAAATGGTTCAAGGCGACCTGAAGACAACCAAAGCGCCTTCCCTGTGGGTAACGGGGCATAGCTTAGGAGCAGCATTAGCGACTTTATCGGTTGCCAGACTAAGGGAAAAAGATCAAATGGTACATGGTCTTTATACTTTCGGTTCACCTCGGGTGGGCGATCGTAAGTTCCAAGAAGAATATAACAGCGACTTTCGTTCTAGAACATTTCGCTTCGTTAGTAAAAACGATGCCGTTACCCGCGTTCCTATGCGAACTTTGTTTTACAGCCATGTCGGGCAACTTTTTTATATTGACGATGATGAAACAATCCACACCGATCCATCTTTTTGGTATCGCTTTGTCGATGGCATTGAGGTGCGTCTCAAAGACATTGCCGATCTTGATTTGTCAACGATCGAAAATCATAAAATAGAATATTACGTTAGAGCCTTAGAGAAAAATAAAGCTCTAAAAATAGAGGACTTTGCCTAGGAATCTGTCTGCATACACGCTCTTGCGTTAGTCTAAAGGTGAAACGTTTGTTAATGCCTTTGGCAAGAGAAAATTGGCGATGAGTCAGACCGTTACTCGACCCCAACCCAATTCCAGCGATCGCTCAACTAGCGCGATCGTCCCTCCAACCTCCGAATTCAGCGACTTTGTTCAAGAAACTTCAGCTTTGACTCGGCGATTGTTCATTCAGCTTCAGCGTCGCCCCTCAACCCTGATCGCTGGAATTATTCAACCCGTCATGTGGTTAGTTTTGTTCGGCGCACTGTTCCAAAATGTTCCCCCTGGACTGTTCGGCGGTACGCAAAACTATGGGCAGTTTTTGTCGGCTGGAGTGCTGGTGTTCACGGCTTTTGGCGGCGCATTGAATGCGGGCTTACCCGTCATGTTTGACCGAGAATTTGGTTTTCTCAATCGGTTGCTGGTAGCGCCCTTGGCTTCGCGCTTCTCCATTGTCCTTGCTTCTGCCATCTTTATTGCCACCTTGAGCTTGGTGCAAACGGCTGTCATTCTGACCATGAGCGCTTTTTTAGGAGCAGGCTTACCCGCTCCTTTAGGACTGGGGCTAGTGGTTACCATTGTGCTGTTGTTGGTTTTGGGTGTCACAGCGCTGAGCCTGGGACTGGCTTTTTCTCTACCTGGACACATTGAACTGATTGCAGTAATTTTTGTGACGAATCTGCCACTGTTGTTTGCCAGTACAGCGTTGGCTCCTCTGTCATTTATGCCAACCTGGTTGCAAATTGTGGCGAGTCTCAATCCTTTGACCTACGCGATCGAGCCGATTCGATACATTTATCTGCACCCCAACTGGTCACTAGGCAGCGTGGTCATGCAAACGCCTTTTGCCGAAGTTACCCTGCTATCTGCATTGCTGGTGCTGACAGGATTCAGCGCGATCGCCCTATTGAGCATTCGTTCTTTGTTGCGCCGCAGCTTTGCCTGATTGGGATACCAGACTGGGTATACTGGTCGGGAGCAATTTTAGCTTGATTAACGTCTACCGTAAAACACACTCTAATCCCTAATAGCCCTATGAAAAAGCTTTCAACTCGCCTTGCCTTCGGGACTCTGGGAATAGCTGGAACATTGGGGATGATCATTTGCCAGACTGCCGTTGCTCAAAACTCCTCCCGCGATTCCAATGTTTATAACAATACCCTCAGTGGCGATCGCCCCTCTGGTGGTTTGGGGTCTGGTAGCTCTGGTCTAGGAAATATGTTTGATCTCTTTCACCGAGCCGTTCTAGGATCTCCTCGCAGTTCTTCAGAGTTTGGACAAGAGCAGCAGAACAACATTGGCTCAGAGGCTTCAGACTTCCGCCAACGGCAGCAGGAACTCTTGCGTCAGCAGCAACAGGGCAACACGCCAACTAATCCGCAAGCTTCACCAGCCCCTGCTGCTATGCCTCCACAATTGAACTAAGGCGCTGTTGCCATGGCAACCCTTGAAGAAGTTTTGCAATTTTGGTTTAGCGATCCTCAATCTGAGGAGGCGCAATATTCGAGGCGGCGTAAAGTTTGGTTTAGTAAGAACCCTGAGATCGACCAGACTATCCATCGCCGTTTTTTAATGACCTATGAACAAGCAGCTTCCGGCGAACTAGATGGCTGGCAAGCAACGCCAGCGGGTTGTTTGGCATTAATTTTGCTCCTCGATCAGTTTCCACGGAATCTTTTTCGAGGGCAGCCCCAAGCATTTGCTACTGATCCTCAAGCACGGATACTGGCGTTACGGGCGATCGCTCAAGGGTTCGATCAATCTTTAGCTCCTATCCAGCGCATTTTCATCTACCTTCCTCTAGAGCACGGTGAAACCCTGAGTGATCAGCATCAGTCAGTCACTCTGTTTCAACAGCTTACAGACCAAAACCCAGAACTCGCCGACGTACTAGATTATGCCGTTCGCCACCAGATCGTCATCGAACGTTTTGGGCGATTTCCCCACCGCAACGCCATTTTAGGAAGAACATCGACTGCCGCAGAGTTAGAGTTTTTAAATCAACCGGGTTCGTCTTTCTGAATCAGATTTTTCTTCAAGAGATCCTCAGGCTTCATCTGTTCGTAAATCTCGAAAGGTTGATGAATCCACGGATTATCGGTCAAGCGATCGACGTAATAATCGGGGGCGATCGCCGAGCAATCCTTGTACCACAGAACAGCACTCCGCACTTCTTCAATGTAAAATCCGTAGTAACGATCGAGCCACACCAACGTTCGCTTGAGGCTAACTCCCGAATCGACCAAATCATCGACTAGCAGAACATGGCTGCCCAAGTTAGCAGTCGTCATTGTCAGGTCACGCCCGAAAGTAATAGAACCGCGAACCTGGTTATTGATGCCACCGTAGGAGGAAGTTGCCAAAATTGCCAAGGGTTGATCAAAGATCCGCGCTAAAATATCGCCGACTCGTAACCCACCCTTTGCAAGGCATACAATTTGATTGAACTGCCAGCCTGACTGATGAATATTAGCAGCGAGTTGCTCAATTTTTTGGTGATAATCTGTCCAAGAGATGTAAAGGTCTGACATGATAGACTGCATTGCATGAATGAGGATGAAGAGCATGATACAAGCCTCTTGCTCTGGAAAGGAATCTATTGAAATGAGCAAAACTCATACTTAATCGCCACTAATCGTGCTATAAGAAAATACAGTATCTACATCGACAAAGTGGGGATTAACCGCTTCGCCTTGTCTTAAAAGAGGTAATTCCGTGGGCATTGTTGTTGAAGCCGTATCTAAGCAATTTGGTAGCTTTAAAGCGCTCGATCAGGTCAGCGTAGAAATTAAAACGGGTGGGTTGGTTGCGCTCTTAGGGCCCTCTGGTTCAGGCAAGTCTACCTTGCTACGGCTGATTGCAGGCTTAGAAATGCCCGATACTGGCAAAATATTTTTGACTGGGAAAGATGCCACCTATACCAGCGTGCAAGAACGAAGTATTGGTTTTGTCTTTCAGCACTATGCTTTGTTCAAGCATTTATCGGTACGCAGAAATATTGCCTTTGGGCTAGAGATTCAAAAAGCGCCCAAGTTCAAGATTAAAGCAAAGGTAGAGGAGTTACTGGAGTTGGTGCAGTTGTCAGGACTGGGCGATCGCTATCCCTCCCAACTTTCTGGGGGACAACGCCAGCGGGTCGCCCTAGCACGAGCTTTAGCCGTCGAACCCAAAGTGCTGCTTTTAGATGAACCCTTCGGCGCTTTAGATGCCAAAGTGCGCAAAGACCTGCGGGTATGGCTGCGGCGACTCCACGACGAAGTTCATGTCACGACAGTCTTTGTCACCCATGACCAAGAAGAAGCCATGGAAGTTTCAGACGAAATTGTAGTCATGAACAAAGGGCAGATTGAGCAAGTCGGCACCCCAGCCCAGATTTACGACCATCCAGCAACGCCCTTCGTCATGAGCTTTATTGGCCCCGTCAATGTGTTGCCTAGCAGCTCTCGCATTTTTCAAAACAATGGGTTTGATTCGCCTCATCCTGAAGTGTTTCTGCGTCCGCAAGACGTAATGATTGAAACTCAGACAAATGGGTCAAGTGTAGGGGCAAGGGTCAGCCGAATTATTCACTTAGGATGGGAAGTACAGGCAGAACTCACGTTAGATGATGGTCAGGTGGTTGCCGCTCATTTAACGCGCGATCGCTTTGATGAACTGAACCTTCAGCCCCAACAGCGCGTCTATATTAAACCTAAAGAAGCTAAAGCCTTCCCACTGCATTACTCTATCTAACTCTTTCCCGCCAAGTTGCTCAACAGCTTAAAGAATCATCGACGTTGATTACTAGATCTGATTGGAATTGAATCAGAACGATCGCGGCATCGTTTTCTACCCCGATCGCACCTCCTGTTTTAACTATTATCTAATATGGAAATTCGTCCTGCGATCGCCGCTGATCTACCTGCCATTATTGCCATTTACAACACATCTATTCCCAGCCGCACCGCCACTGCCGACACTGAACCGATTACCGTTGAGAGTCGGCAAGAATGGTTTGCCAAACATAATCCGTCGCGTCCGCTTTGGGTTCTAGAAGCAGAGGGCGCGATCGCCGCTTGGATCGGGCTAACTTCCTTCTATGGCGGACGACCTGCGTACAATGCCACCGCTGAGATCAGCATTTACATTGTGCCTCAACACCAACGCAAAGGCTACGGCTCGCTTTTAGTGCAACAGATGATCGATCATTGCCCTAGCCTGGGAATCACCACGCTTTTAGCGATGTATTTTGATCACAATACTGCCAGCCAGCGCTTATTTTCCTCCTTTGGATTTGAACCCATGGGTCATTTAGCAGAAATTGCTGTTTTAGACGGTAGGAAGCGGGGCTTAATTATTGTGGGTAAGCGAATTTGTGAAACGAATCTGTGATAAATGGGACACTTAATTTTTCAGGTTGAAGTAATAGTAATAGGAGGGAAATCACCAGAAAAAGAAACTTAGGAAATTAGATATGATGACAGTTCTTTCCATGATTGCGGTGAATGGCGATCGCCTTAACGCCAGCATTACCCGATTAGCAAAAATCGGTCGCTTACCCAATGGCAATATTTGTCGTCTTGCTTTTACTCCAGAAGACTTGCAGGCGCGCTATTTAGTGCAGCAATGGATGGTAGAAGCAGGCATGGCAGTTCGCACCGATGCGGCGGGTAACCTAATTGGCACCTACGCAGGGCGAAGAGTCGGAGCGCCATCATTAGCAACCGGGTCGCATGTTGATACAGTACCATCCGGTGGAGAATATGATGGGACATTAGGCGTACTAGCAGGGATTGAGGCGGTGCGGGTGCTGCGGGAAAACAACATTCATCTAAACCATCCCATTGAGGTGATTGTGTTTACTGACGAAGAGAGTTCAATGATTGGCTGTCAGGCAATGGCAGGCATGGTGAAGCTTAAAGATGATTCTTTGGCAGAGCATTTAGAGCGCATTGGTGGCAACTGGGATGAGATTGGCACAGCAAAACGGACGAGAGAAGATATGGCAGCATTTATTGAACTTCATGTGGAGCAAGGCGCGGTTTTAGAGCGATCGCAAAAACAAATTGGTATTGTGCAAGGCGTTGTCGGGATGTTGCGTCAGGCAATTAGCATTACGGGGCAAGCTAACCACGCAGGCACTACGCCCATGGACGGCAGGCAGGATGCTTTGGTCGCAGCAGCCCAGGTTGTGTTGTTTGTGCAATCGATCGCCCTTAAAATGCCGAGCCAACCTGTCGCAACGGTGGGCTTTTTGACGGTTGCACCCAATGCAGTCAACATTGTGCCAGGACAAGTCGAACTAACGGTCGATATGCGGGATCTGTCGCAGGCTTGCCTCGATGAAATGAAGGAATTGCTGGATCAAGAGCTAGAAGCGATCGCCATTGACACTAATACTCAAATCACTGTCAGTCCTATCTTAGTGGTAGAACCCACGCCAGCAGCGGCTTTAGTGCAGCAGGCGATCGAGAAGACCTGTCAACAGTTTGACCTCAGCTACTGCCATTTGCCCAGCCGAGCCGGACATGATGCACTAGAAATGGGGCGCTTTACCGACATGGGGATGATTTTTGTACCCAGCGAAGCAGGGGTGAGTCATTCGGGAGAAGAATATACATCGCCTGAGCAATGTATTCAGGGTGCTAACGTTTTGCTGAATACGCTATTGCAGCTAGACGAGATTTATTCATAGTTACGGCAAACGAAAGTCACAGCAAACGAATGCTCTCGATTAACCCCTGACAAACTCCTGTCAAAAAGGGTAGATCTAACGTCTCCAGTCGATCGCTGCTCTGGTGATAATGAGGGTTACGCAAATGAGCAGTATCAGTGACCATGACTGCGCCATAGCCTTGATCCCAGAAATGGGCATGGTCACTCCGTCGGGTATCAGGCAGCAACATTCCTCGGTTGTCTACAGGCAGCCACTCACAGGGAACAGATTGACGCATACTGCGGCTAAGGCGGATGAGATCTGGAATAGTTTTGAAGTTACCAATGAGGGCAATGAAGTCGCCAGAGTTGGGGTAGAAGCGCTGGAGAAAGGGAGCCGGATAGCGCTGAGAATTGGGGCGGCGATCGCAATATCCCAGCATTTCTAAAGAAATCATCAGGCGTAGTTTTTGTCCTTGTTGCCGCAGTGCTTCTGCATAAATTTTGCTGCCCACGCCCACTTCTTCCAGGTCAAAAGCCACGAGCCGTACAGGAGATGGAGCGGGATTAGCGGCGATCGCCCTCGCCAGTTCTAGCAACACCGCTACCCCCGTTGCATTATCATCTGCTCCTGGCGAACCGGGAACCGTGTCATAGTGTGCGCCTACTAAAATCGGGGATTGCTGCCGCAGTCCTGGTAAATTAAGAATCAGATTTTGGTGCGATCGCCCCCGAAACTCAAACTCGTGGATCTCTACAGTTCCCCATTGAGAAAGCTGTTGGTGAATATAATGCTGGACGTAGAAATGTCCGGCAGTAGCAAAAAAAGGATCGCGATCGCGGATAATTTCTCCAAGATGCACTTGAAGGGTTTGTTGAAGATTTGACGGCAACGGCTGACGACTCAAAGCTAACGACTTAAAGGGGATTGCTTAACGATAAGTACTTCCTGAGGAAAGGCAAAATTCCTTCTATCAACTGTTCTGGATATTCCTCATGTAACCCCAGCGCACCTGGCATTCGGAACGATTGCACCTGCGAGAAATGAGCAACCACCTCCATTTCTTCCCGCGATTTGGGCGGCGTTTGCTCACCAATAACCATCAATGTGGGAACAGGCAAAGGCTGGAAATAATCAAAAAATTCGGCACGGCTACGAACCGGATCTAGCCCTCCCGTCACAAAAGCAACCGAGGCAAATCTGGCTCCCCGCTTTTGGGTACTTTTCCACTTTTGTCGAATGAGATCACGAGTGACATTGCGGCGATCGCCATACACATGCCGCCGATACATCCACCCCAAAAACATCCGGGTTGTATTCAGTAGATAAAGAAACTGCCCCAAAATAGGAGTCCGCACCACTGCCCGAATGAAGCTGTAGAGTTTGGGGCGATCGCCCATTGTGGGTAGAGGCCCTCGCCAGGTAGGAGCCACCAGTACCGCCCATGACCAAGGCGCAGGTTCTCTGCTTGCCATTTGCATCACGTATCCAGCCGCGTGTCCGGCAGCAATTACAACCACAGGTTCGTTGAATACCTGGGTGACAAAATTATTTAAGAACTTGTGGTAGATCTTCGAGTCATATTCAAAAGAGAGACGGCTCGACTCACCAAAGCCAAGCCAGTCAGGCACAATAACTTGGAAATAGGGGGCTAAAAGCTGGGCAACGCCTCGCATTTCTTCACGGCTAGAGACACTGCTGAAAGCGGGTAAGAGCAAAATTGGGCTACCTTCGCCCAGCACCTCATAGACTACTGTAACAGGTCTATTTTTCCAATTCCATTGGTAAGTGCGAACAATGCCCCCCAAGACTGGGTGAGAGGCAGTAGATAAATCATGGATTGCTATAGAGGTAGAATGCTGCTGCATTGCCGCCAACTCGGATAAAAAGGTTTGTTTGCTTAAGTTTTGAATCTAAACAATACACCTTTTTGGGAGCAGCAACCTGACTTTTTACAGTGTTTTAGTCCCTTTGCCTAACCTCACTCAGGCGGCGGCAACTCCCCTAAAATTGTGAACCGAATATGGTTTAAGGCTAAGTTTCCAATAGAAATCTCTTCGGGTAAAGCAGGAGCAGCAATTTTCTCAAACGAAATGCCTTTACTCATTTCCGCGTGATACCAGGGTAGCCCCATAAAAAAGCGGGTGGGATAAGGACCATTTTCAGCAATATCGTCTACGTTAGATTCCATGGGCAACCAACCGAACCCAGGCACGTAAAATTCAATCCATACATGATTAAATTCAGGTTGCAGCGGTACGCCTTGTTTCTCAGGTTGAGGAGGACATTTGTAACGACCAACTGTGCGACAAGCAATGCCATTGAGCCTTGCCAACGCCAGCAAAATACCGACATATTCCCCACAAGAACCCACACCTCGCTCTAGGGCAACATCGGGCGAGTCAATGTGGGGCTTAATGCCGTAGGACATGCGATCGTACACGTAGTTACGAATCTTTAGAATCTTGCGCAGAATATTTGTTTCAGTGCCGATCGCCTCTTCCGCCGCTCGCCGAATTGTGGGCGTATCCATGGCTAAATCGTCGTCATCCACCAAGTACCGCGTCTGGAATTCTAATGACAGCGGCGGTATTTTCTCAACTTGTTCGGGCTTCAAATAGTATTTAATGCTGCGAACTTCGAGCAGTGCCTTCCAGCCAAACAGTCGTCCTTCGTGAGGGGTGAGGCGATCGAACCGAAAGACCGCAACCCGCTGACCATCTTGCTGTTCTTCAGTAAAGGGCACCCCGATCGCCTCAATTTTGACGAGCTTTTGGCGAGTGGTTTCTGCAGGTAGGGCAATGCGCCACTCTAACTGATCAACGGCAACATCTTCTAATGGAGAAAGCTCTTCAATGTAGGACATCTCGATCAAATAGCCGTTGGACAAGGTGTAATGTTCGGCTTCGTTACGAGAAAAATAAAGAGGATGAATAAAGGTACGATCGCGAAACGTGAGTTGATAAGGATTATCTAAGTTATTCGGGTCGTCACGAATGTAAGCTTCTTCCCCAGCATATGCCACATAGAGACAATCCCGACCTTCGTCACCAGGAGCCGGATGGAACGCAAGCGCACAAGGGGAATCAAAAGGCGTGAGAATGCTGTAATTAATCTCGCCCGTTGCCCGATCCATGCAGTAAACCGTTTGCTCAACGCGATCGCACACCCATAGTTCTTCGTCTCGCACCGTCAGGTTTTCTTCGCCTACTCCCGGTGCCGCAAACTGGGTAATTCGTTTCCCCGTCGTGGCATCATAAACCAAAATATAGCCCGCTTTTTGACAAGCAATGTACACCGTAGACTGCCAAACCGCCACTCCATTGACCGGATAGGGTAGCGTTACAAACGATCGAGGTGTAAAGTCTTGTAGCGTACACCAGTAAACTCGGTTGTCTTGAACGAACCAAACCTGCTCGCCCCAAATTGCTAGCCCTTGGGCATCAACAAACTGCTTAATGTTGAACGGATTAAGCACCGTTGTGTTGTCATTAGCGCAATCCACTTGAAGCACGTATCCGCGCACAGAGTCTAGCGCCATCAGCTTGTTGCCATCAGAGGCAAGTCCGTGCAAGGCGTACACACCAATGGGACGAACCGTCCGCTGCTGTAACGTTGGGCTTGGGTGAGTCATTCGGTGTACAGGGGGACTAGATTCGAGCAACATGGGGCAGTCCTATCAAATAATCTCTCTGATAATAAACAGAATTAGGGTGCTCAACTATGTATCCAAAGGAACAGTATGCCAAGCAACAACCCGCTGAGCCTGAATTTACAAGCTATTTCTAGTTCTGTCGAGTTGCTATCACGGCATAAAATGGATCACTTCCCATCCCTAACATTTGCATGAAGCTAGAGGAAGGGCGTGCAATCACCTCCGGCTGGCTAAATCCAGGAATCGCTGCAAAGTATGCTTTCACCCATTCCACCCGATCGCCCTCTGAACTATCGCGCCAAGCCGCGATCGCTTTATTGGGAAACATTCGGTTAGAAAAGCTAATGATGGCAATACCACCCGGTTTAAGAATGCGGTAAATCTCAGCGAACACCGCTTCAGGATGCTGCAAATACTGCACCGAAACCGTATTCAAGACTGCATCAAAGGACTGGTCAGGCAAAGGCAAAAGCTGATTCTGGTTCAGATTTTGCACGAAATAATGATCTAGCCGAGGATTTTTCGCTAGTTCGTCTTCATTCATTCCATGCCCTTCAACGTGCGCGAATTTCACGTCTTCGGGCAAGTGCGAAACCCAACTGCTCATCATGTCAAAAATGCGAGTTTGAGGCTGAAGGCGATCGCGGTACAAATCCGTTAACTGTTGAATAAAACCATCATCAACATGAGTGACAAAGCGCGGAGTATCGTAAAAAGATAAATCGTTAGACTCATCCATTTTGGATCGTTGAGTGGGTTGAAGCTGCATAGGTTGAGAGCGAATATCTGTATACAGTTTTCAGTGTAATGAAAGAGGCTAAACTCCGCTATTACCGTTCAAAACCCCTTTCCTTCAGGAGAGGGGTTGGGGGAGAGGTCTCTCTAGCTGCGTTGGATAAGCCTAACCCCTAGCCCCTTCCCTACGAGGGCAGGGGAACCGGATTTTTGATATGTGCTTACCGCTCCTTAAAACTTCCCATCTAAAGCAGGTACACAGCGATCGCAAAGCAGGGGATGGGCTGCCGATTTACCGACATGGATGGAATAATTCCAACAGCGATCGCACTTCACTCCCTCCGCATCAATCACGCCCGCGCCCAGAGCATCGGACTGAGATTTGTATTTTGCGTCCGCTAGCGGTGCCATACTGTCTAAAAGTTCTACCTGCGAAGTAAGAAACAGATAGCGCAACTCATCCACCTCATTTCCGCTTAAAGAATTAGTTGGGTTCATGGCAGCGAGCTTTTGCTTTAGCTCTGCATCAGCGACATAGAGTAGCAATTTAGCCTCCAGTGAAGAGCCAATTTCTTTTTGAGTACGGGCTTGTTCTAGCACCTTATTAGCTTCTTGACGAATATCGCGGATCTGATTCCAGACTGTCGAAAGCTCCGGATTCTGCCATTGTGGATCAATGTTGAGCCAACCGGACTCAAACACCGATTCGTAGGGCGTAGCATAGGGCAAATATTGCCAAATATCTTCGGCAAGATGACAGAGAACCGGGGCGATCGCTTTGGCTAAGTTCTCGATCGCCACCGCCAAAACTGTCTGACAAGCCCGACGGCGCAAGGTATCCTCAGCGCTGATATAGAGCCTATCTTTGGCAATATCTAAATAGAAATTTGATAAATCTACTACGCAAAAGTTCTGAATGGTTTGGAAGAAACGGAAGTATTGATAGTGTTCAAACGCTTCATCCACATCAGCAAATACTTCGGTAATCCGATGCAGCATATAGCGATCGAGTTCGGGTAATTGCTCATAGCTAACGGTGTGTTGTGCCGGATCAAAATCGTGCAGATTCCCCAGCAAAAATCGCGACGTATTCCGAATTTTGCGGTACACATCCGACATTTGTTTAAGAATAGTTTTGCCAAGTGGCACATCCGAGGTATAGTCCACCGATGACACCCACAGGCGCAACACATCTGCACCATAGGGCGGTTCTTCTTTCTGGTTTTTGCCACCCTCAATGACGATCGCCGGATCAACCACGTTGCCGATCGATTTACTCATTTTTCGCCCTTGCTCATCTAGCGCAAACCCATGGGTCAGAACCGTTTTGTAGGGCGCTATGCCGTGAATTGCCACACTGGTCAGCAAGCTCGACTGGAACCAGCCCCGATGCTGATCAGAGCCTTCCAGATACATATCCGCTGGATAACGCAGTTCTTCTCGACTGTCCACAACCGCCGCCCAAGAAGAGCCAGAATCGAACCACACGTCCATTGTGTCGGTGCCTCGGCGGTACTGATGTCCGTCGTTGTGATATTGCTCTGGCAATAATTCTTCCACCGATAATTCCCACCAAGCATCCGAACCTTTTTCGGCAAAGATAGCCTGAACATGGGCGATCGTTTCAGAAGTCATCAGCGGTACATTTGTTTCTTCGTCATAAAACACCGGAATGGGCACACCCCAACTCCGCTGTCGAGAAATACACCAGTCCGATCGCTCTGTCACCATAGACGTGATGCGGTTTTCGCCCTGTGCCGGAATCCATTCCACCTGGGCGATCGCCTTCAACGTTGCTTCCCTAAACCCTGCTACCGATGCAAACCATTGCTCCGTCGCTCGATAGATCACTGGCTTTTGCGTCCGCCAGTCATAAGGATAACGGTGCGCGTAGGATTCTTCTTTGAGCAGCGATCGCGTTTCCATTAACGCCTGCACGAGCGCCTCATTCGCATCCTTCAGCACGTTCAACCCTTGGAACTGACCCGCTTCTTCGGTAAAGTTGCCGCCATCATCGACAGGCGACAAAATGGGTAAGCCGTAGCGCTGACCCACGATGAAGTCATCCATGCCGTGCCCTGGCGCAGTGTGGACTAACCCCGTGCCCGACTCGGTTGTGACGTAATCGCCACCAATGACGATGGGACTTTGGCGATCGAACAAAGGATGGAGATAAGTAGAATGTTCGAGAGCAGTGCCAGAAATTTCTGCCTTGAGCGTTAGGGAAGTGCCGAGCGTATGGGAAAGGCGATCGATCAATTCCTTTGCCACAATTAAGTATCGGAACCGTGGCTTACTACCCATCACTGACTGCTCATTACCAGCCACTTCTACCACAGCATAGATTAAAGCCGGATTGACCGCAACGGCTAAGTTTGCTGGAATTGTCCAGGGTGTTGTCGTCCAAATGGCAACTCCCAGTTCTGCCAAATAAGGCGTTAAAGCCTCAGCCTCAGCCGACAGGCTTACCATCGCAAACGCCACATACAAACTACGTGAGGTATGCCCTTCAGGATATTCCAACTCGCCTTCTGCCAAAGCCGTCCGCGAACTCGGACTCCAGTACACAGGCTTGAAGCCCCGATAGATATAGCCCTTTAAGAACATTTGCCCAAATACACCAATTTGCGCCGCCTCATACTCAGGCTGCAACGTCAGGTAAGGATGCTCCCAATCGCCCCACACGCCGTAGCGCTTAAAGCTATTGCACTGCTGCTGCTGCTGCTCGATCGCCCAAACTTTTGCCTGCCGCCGCAGTTGTAGCGGCGTTAGTTTTTGCCGCTCCTCAGCTTTCATGCCTTGCAGCACCTTAAGTTCAATAGGCAGCCCGTGACAGTCCCAACCGGGCACGTAGCGAACCTTTCGCCCTTTCAAAAGCTGGTACTTGTTAACAATATCTTTAAGAGTTTTGTTCATAGCGTGCCCAATATGCAGCGCCCCGTTAGAGTAGGGCGGTCCATCGTGCAGAATAAACGGTTCCCCCGGATTGTTCTGGGACAGCTTTTCGTAGATTTGGTGATCTGACCAAAATTTTTGCAGTTCGGGTTCGCGCTTGGTGGCGTTTGCCCGCATATCGAATTGGGTCTGGGGCAGTTTGACGGTGTCTTTGTAGCTTCCTGGTTCTGTCACGATCGCTAGGGGAGGTTGTAGGGACGTTTTATATTCAAGAATTGTATCTAACCCTGGCAGGCATCGAACTATTATTGGATGGATTTGACAAATTTGTGAGAGACGGATAGAGCTTGACAACTATCAATAAACTTACATATATACTTCATTCATACTACACGTCTACTCTAAATTCAGTGTAGAAACGGGCACTTACATTTTGTAGACAACTAAATTTTGTAATTTTGTTACTGTGGTGGCACGATCTTCAAAGAAGGTTGTCCGTGACTAAAAGGGAATTGCTAAAACTGGTGTAGAACGAGCGATCGCCACTGATGAATAGAGGACGTTACTTTTGGCACAGCGAAGCTGCCCGCTTGGATGAATCGCAGCTTGAAGCTTTGGGGGTAAAACTGACATGACTGTTACTGCAATAGAACTGCCGATGGAAAAAATTGCTGAGTTTTGCGATCGCTGGCAGGTCACTGAGTTTGCCCTATTTGGTTCCATTCTGCGCGATGACTTTCGCCCCGACAGCGACATTGACGTGTTGATTACCTTTTCTCCAACTGCCAAACGTGGCTTAACGGAAACCCTACAAATGCATGATGAACTCCAAGCAATCTTTGATCGAAAAGTAGATCTCCTTGTTAAAGCTGCGATCGAACGGAGTGAAAATTGGCTCAGACGTAAAAACATTTTAGAATCAGCACAAACTATCTATGCCTCGTGATCAAGAATCTCTCATTGACATTGCAGCCGCTATCAAACGCATCCTACGGTACACCGCTAACATTAGTCGGACTAACTTAGAAACTAATGATGAAAAACTATCTGCCATCCTTTACCAGATTACGATCATTGGCGAAGCAACTAAACGGCTATCTCAAACGTTTCGAGAGCAACATCCAGAAATTCCTTGGCGAGAAATGACAGGAATGCGAGATGTAATTGTCCATGAATATGATCAACTTGATTTTGATGTGATATGGGATGTTGTTCAAAACAAATTGTCATCGCTTCAAAACCTGATTAATCCTTTACTTTGAGGTAATGTTTAATCAACTGCTAGAAATTGCTAAAACTGGAGTAGAACGGGCGATCGCCACTGATGAATAGAGGACGTTACTTTTGGCACAGCGAAGCTGACCGAATGGATGAATCAGCAGCTTGAATTATTGGAGTTGATTTGGGATGAAACTCAGAAACATTAAAGTTCCTACCGATGAAATAGCCGCGCTTTGTCAGCAGTGGCATATCTATAAACTTTCCTTGTTTGGCTCAGTCTTACGAGATGACTTTACAACGGAGAGTGATATTGATGTTTTGGTTGAGTTTGAGGCTGGATTCACTCCTGGTTTTTTGAAACTCCATCAGATCCAAGAAGAACTATCAGACTTATTCGAGCATCGAACTATTGATTTAGTGACCCTTAAGTTTCTCAATCATCGTATCCGCGATCGCGTTCTAGCTACAGCCGAGGTGTGCTATGTCGCAGAGAGATGATCGAGTTTATGTGGGACACATGAGCGACACGGCAAATAAAGCGATCGGTTTTGTCGAAGGTTTAAGTCGAGAAGATTTTGACAACAATGAACTCTTGCGGCTGTCTCTTACGCACCTATTGCAAATCATTGGTGAAGCTGCTCGTCGAGTATCTCCTGATTTTCGATCCGTTTATCCAGCGATTCCCTGGAAGGCTGTAGTTGGAATGCGTAGCAAAGTCGTGCATGATTACCTAGACGTAGATGAAGATGTTGTATGGGATACTGTCAAAAATGACTTGCCATTTCTAATTTTAGAGTTAGAGAAGATCGTAGGTAATCTATAGCAGTCATGACCATAATGCTTAAACATAGCAACTGCTAGAAATTGCTAAAACTGGAGTAGAACGGGCGATCGCCACTGATGAAGAGGGGGCGTTGCCTTTGGCACAGCGAAGCTGACCGCTTGGATGAATCGCAGCTTGAAGCTTTAGAAATCAAAATATAAAACTCAAACCAATTGGAGGAAGCACAATGTCTGAGATTACCCTAAACCCGGATCAACTGAAAGAAATTTTGAAAAGTGCGATTGTTGAACTGCTGCGTGAGAACCAGAAAGAAGTCTCTGACTTTTTAGCAGAAATTATTGAAGACGTTGGAATGGAACGGGCGATCGCAGAAGGTGCAACCACCGAAATTGTTAGCCGTGAGTCCATCTTTCAACTTTTGGAGCCGAAAACGTGAAAGTTGAGTTTAGGAAAAGCTTTGAAAAAGATCTGGGCAAAATTCGAGATCGAGATTTGCTATCCAGAATTAAAGATGTAATTGAAGAAGTTGAAAATGTTGAAACTCTTTTGGAGGTCAACAACATCAAAAAACTTAAGGCAGATGGAAACTACTACCGCCTCCGAGTTGGCAACTACCGAATTGGCTTTGCCGAAAATGAAGATCTGATTACCTTCGTTCGTGTGCTACATCGCAAGGAAATATATCGATATTTTCCATAGCTAACAAAAATTGCTAGAAATTGCTAAAACTGGAGTAGAACGGGCGATCGCCACTGAGAAAGAGAGGGCGTTGCCTTTAACACAGCGAAGCTTTCCCATCCATGACACAGCAACTTGGAGCTTTAAGTTGGCATTTGAGTACGCGATCGCCAACAAAATCAGTCAAGCTTAATTAAAGTTGTCTAAGTTGAGTTGAATCTATGAATATGACGGGTTCAGATCCCTTTTCAAAGCCCTCAAAGTCCTCACTGTGGATGTCTGCCGATCGCCATCCGCTGATTGCACAAGGGTTACGTAAGCAACAGGTTCTGGGACGAGCGATCGCCAAATCTAGTAGCCTTGTTCGTGCTGCTGGCACATCGCAACAGCGGCTGAAGGGTAAACTAGAAAGCAGCGACGGGTTTGATTCTAGCGCAGACACATCCAGGTTCGACCCGAATGCTCGGAATTCTTATGTTGATAGTTTTACGTTAAAGCGATTAAAGCAAGGACAGCGGGTAGAAGTAACGGTTACGTCTCGACAGTTTAATCCAGTGATCAAGCTGGTGAATGATCGAACTCGGCGATCGGTGTTATATGGCGATAATATTGGGTCTACTGACCCTAAATCTATTTTTTTTAATACTAATTCTCGCCTCACTTTTACTGTACAGCGTCAGGCTAAGTACTCTATTAAGGTGAGCAGTTTATCGGCACGCGAATCGGGAAATTATCAAGTTAAGTTTCGGTTCGTGAAAGCCCAGCCGACTTCAGATTTTAATTTTTTCTATGGGTCTGGATTGACGAACGCAGCAGCGGCAGTATCACAGGCAATCTCTTCGAGATACCCGCAAGGGGTCGCTCAACCCGTCTTTGCAGATGTGGCAAATTTGGGAGGAACATCGACTCGGTTAGACGTCGTGCAAGCGCCAGAGGTTTGGGCGCAAGGGTTTACGGGGCAAGGCGTGACGATCGCCATTATTGATGACGGTGTAGATTATAGTCATCCGGCTTTGCAGAATAACATTTGGAACAACGCGCGCGAAATTGCCAATAACGGTATTGATGACGATCGCAATGGTTTTGTTGATGATACATTGGGATGGAATTTTGTGGATAATAATAATGATCCGAGCGATCGTTCTTTAGACGGGCATGGAACGCACGTAGCAGGAATTGCAGCCGCTAATGGGGATGAGGTAAAGGGCGTAGCGTTTAACGCAAAAATTATGCCCATTAAGGTATTAGATAACGATGGAGGCTCTGATCTAGATATTGCCAAGGGCATTCAATATGCGGTTAACAATGGGGCAAAGGTGATTAATATGAGTTTGGGAGGCGAGGGATCATCGCTTGCACCTGAGCTTATTGAGGCGTTGCAGTTGGCGAAGCGATCGGGGGTAACCGTCATGATTGCGTCGGGGAATGAGCGGCAGAGTGGCGGGGCATTAAAACCTGGGAATCCGGCTCGGTTTGCGGCAGTGCAGGATTTGGGAATTGCAGTCGGAGCAGTCGATGACAGACGGTTTTTGTTCGAGGATTCCAATCCAGCAGGGGAGCAGCGGCTTAATTTTCTGGTGGCTCCTGGTGTGTCCGTGCGATCGACTTTGCCAGGTGGAGAGTATGGATTTTTGAGTGGAACTTCGATGGCAACGCCTCATGTGGCTGGGGTTGTGGCTTTAATGTTAAGTGCTAATCCAAGTTTGACGGTGGATCAAATCGAAGACATTTTAGCAAGGACTGCGAGGCAGGATGTGCGGTTGACACCTTAGGGAGTTGCAATTAAATAACGCCCCAAACCGCCCCCTAAATCCCCAATTCTGGGGGACGTCCGAACCTGTCAAAGTCCCCTAGAATGGAGGCTTTAGGGGGCTGACAAGTCAATGCATCCCATTGGGGTTTTATTTTCACGCAACTCCCTTAGTGATAGTTCTAAAGTTCCTATCCTATCGGCGTCGCAAATCTCTCAAAAGCTCTATGATTATGGGCACTTATTTTATTTACGGAGCAATTAGCTGTGGGAGATCAGGGTACCGGATTAGCGCGAATAGGAGATGCAGGAGCAATCGCCCAACTGATTCAAAAAGCCATACTTACTGAGGCAGTGCGCGTCAAAGTACTGCAACAAACCAGCGATTTGCAGGTATTTCTAGAATCGTCCCGTCTACCCGATCGCCAACTGGCTCAGGTGGTCTATGCCACTTTTGTAGGATTAGGTTCTCCTGCTATTCGATCGCTGCGAGTTTCTGGACAGCAAGGGCAAGATGTCGTCTGGACACAGCAATTCACACTAGAAAATGGGTCGCAAGCGGCGGCGGTAGAGACTCTTTCAAGGAGTAAGCCGCCTGATCAACGTCGGGTCAGCAAGCAATCTTCATCCCTGCACCCTGTTAATTTTTTGTCACGCCATCCCAAGATTGTGCTGCTTTTGCTCCCGATTATGATCACCAGTCTTCTAGCGGGAATAGGCTGGAGCTATTTGTCGCAAAGTCTAGGCGAAGTTGACCCTGAAACCGCTTCTACCGGAATAGCATTGCCTCCAGATTCAGTATCCTTCAACAGCCCTGAGCCTTTAACGCCCAACAGCCCCACCGCTTCGACCATTGCAGCAAACTTACCAAATCCTAAGGCAACAGAGCCAATTATTTCAATTAAGGCAGTGGGCGATATTGTACCAGGAACAAACTTTCCCAGCGATCGACTGCCAGAAGGCGACGGGCAGTTTCTCTTTGCTGATGTTCAGCGCTTTTTAGGCGACACAGATATTCTGTTCGGCAACTTTGAAAGCACAATGACCGACTATCCCTACGTTGCCAAAGATATTAGTCAGGGCATGACGTTTGCATTTCGTTCACCGCCCACGTTTGCCAATGTGCTTAAAGAAACGGGCTTTGATGTCATGAGTGTAGCGAACAATCACTCGTTCGATTTTTCTGATCAGGGCTTTGCTGACACCGTTAACAACATTGAGCAAGTGGGCATTAAGGCGATCGGGCAGAAAGGACAAATTTCCTATCTCAAAGTTAAAGGTGAAACGATCGCCTTCATTGGTTTTAGCTATTTACCCGACCATAATTTTATGGGTGATCTAGAAGCCGCAAAAGCGTTAGTTGATCAGGCAAAACAGCAGGCAAAGATCATTGTTATTTCAGTTCATCAAGGCGCAGAAGGCAGTGATGCCATTCATACTTACAATCAGTCAGAGTCATTTTTGGGTGAAGATCGGGGGAATTCAGTTCAGTTTGCCCGTACCATGATTGACCAAGGAGCCAGCTTAGTTTTAGGGCATGGGCCGCATGTACTGCGATCGCTAGAACTCTACAAAAGCCGACTGATCGCCTACTCTTTGGGCAACTTTATCGGCTATCGCACGTTGTCAAGCGACGGCGTTCTGGCAAACTCCATGATCTTGCAAGTCGAGATGAATAGCGAAGGTAGATTTGTTTCCGGCAAAATCATTCCGGTCATTTTAGATGCTAACGGCGTACCCTATATTGACAACAAATTTACCAGCGTTAGCATGGTGCGAAACTTAGTTGAAAGTGATTTTTCAGTCACGCCCATCCTCATTGAAGAAGATGGAGAAATTGTCATTAACGAAGCAAAGTGAAACCCTAGACACACGGCGCTAATGACTGATCAAGGCACGTTGTTTAACCGCATTATTTAACATAGTCTGCAATAGCCGCTCTACGAAAGTGACAACACGGTTAGTGGTAAGTTATTTCAATTGGATTTGGCGGCATAGTCAATTCAAGGCAACGGCGGCTCAACGAGCAGAACTAACTGACCAAGCTTGGACTTGGCAGGACATTGTTACCTACCCCACAATCCTTTAACGCACTACCGTTTTCTTAATCACCATTAGGGGTAACAAATTCTAGAGCAATTTGGATTCTATGCTTCCCTGTCTTTGGTATGAGTCTTTTCTAACACCGACGCATCCAGAAGAGAGATCTCTGTTCAACCTTCCCCTAAAGAAAAGGGATTATGGGGGTATCCTGCTCTTCAGCAATGCCGCAGCCCTTTACCGATAAGTGCGGAGGCAAACTGGGAACCTTGGATCTGCATCTATACAAAGTTCATCCAAAAGTTCCATGAGCGTATTCAAAATATTTACAATTATCTCTTCTGGGCTGTTGTCTTGCTCCAGCGCGGTTGCTTTAGCCAGTTGGCAAGAGATTTACTACCAGCCCGCCGAGGCGCTTGTCAAGGTACAGATCACTAATTGGGAAGCAGTGATTAAATCGGCGAACGATAAATTGTTTGATCTGAAAGTAGAAACTGGAATCATTCCAGCGCCTGTTAGCTAAGAGGCTTTACTCATTAAAACTTTTAGAGTCGGAATTAAAAATTCAACCAGTGTGGAAGCATCTACACCTAATTCTGTTCTCGCTTGACTAGCGGCGATTCCAGCTTGAGAATGCCACCAAGTTGCACCAGTCACAATCGTTTCTACAACTGTTCCTTGCCTCGTTCCTTGAGCAAGTAGTCCTCCCATTACTCCAGTCAAGACATCGCCGCTACCACCTCGTGCCAAAGCAGGTGTACTTTCCGGTATCACCCAGACCGATCCACTAGAATTTGCGATCGCTGTCCTGGCTCCCTTTAAAAGGACGATCGCCCCACTTCGCCGCGCCGCTTGCTGCACCGCCAAAATGCGATCGCCTTCTAGTAAACTTGGAAATAGCCGCTTGAACTCCCCAGGATGAGGCGTTAAAACAGTGGGCGCTTGTCGTTCTGCGAGGGAGGTACCCAGACTTGCTAAGATATTCAATCCATCCGCATCCAAAATTAAGGGACGATGACTTGCTAAAACCTGTTGCACCACAAACTGCGCTTGCGGAGACAAACCACAGCCACAAGCGATCGCGTCATGCCGTTCCAGATCCAGATCTTCTGGCAATCGAGCAATTTCTCCTGCTGCTCCTTCCTCACACCCAACCACCAACGCATCTGGAATATGTCCCACCAACAGTAATCGCAGCGATTCTGGCACCGCGATCGACAGCATTCCGACTCCGCTAGCGCGGGCAGCAGAACTGGCAAGAATGGCTGCACCCAAGTACTGGCGAGAGCCGCAGACTAGCAGCAGATGACCCTGCTCGTATTTATGAGTGGTAGGAGGGCGATGCAGTGGTAGAGAAGCGATCGCTCCTTTTGAGGTAATCCGCTGTAGTTCTGGTGATTCTCCTAGCACTGCAAAAATATCACTTAAAGGCAAGCCAAAATCAATTAGCTCTACCTGACCCATATACGCCAAAGCTGCATCTTGTAAGAACGCTCGCTTCCACAATCCCAGACAAAACGTGTGAGTCGCTTGAATCGCAGTGCCTAGAACGACTCCAGTATCAGTGTGAATACCAGAAGGAAGATCAATGCTGAGAATAGGACAAGACAGCGAATTGAGATGGGCGATCGCTTCTGCGAGAATGCCTTCTACCTGACGGTTTAAACCAAACCCGAATAACCCATCAATCAACACATCGCAATCATCCAACAAGTTCACGCGCTCTACTTGAAGAATACCCAAACTTATCCCATACTGCGCATGGTTCGCCGTCAATTCCTTCAAATGGGGCAGTGGACAGTAAACTAAAACCTCGTATCCATTCAGGTACAACTCCCGCGCCACAACCCAAGCATCTGCACCATTGTGCCCTGCCCCTACCAAAAACCCTACCTTTTGGGGAGCCGGATAAAGCTCCTGCACCCGCTGAGCAACTAACCCAGCAACTTTTTCCATCAGTGCTGCCACAGGCATACCTGCCGCAAATACTCGCGCTTCGATCTGGGTCATTTGGGCGGCTGTGACCGCAAAGCGCTGAATTTGTTCTTGACGTTTCACGTTAAAGATCATAAATTGGTTCACTTTGGCGATTGCAATATGATTGATATGCTCCTACGATCATGAATTATCAATGAACATCTCTCGAATTGATCACCTTGTTCTCACCGTACAAGATATTCAGAAAACTTGCGAGTTTTACGCCGAAGTTTTAGGGATGGAAATTGTGACTTTTAGCAAGGATCGTAAGGCACTAAAGTTTGGACAACAAAAATTAAACTTGCACCAGGTCGGTTATGAATTTGAGCCAAAAGCTAGACACTCAAACCCAGGAGCGATCGACCTCTGTTTGATTACAGATACGCCGCTTCAAGAGATCAAAGTCCACCTAAAAAATTGCGGTGTAGCGATCGAGTTCGGGATTGTCCCTCGAACAGGAGCAATAGGAGCGATCGCCTCTCTCTACATCCGCGATCCAGACGGAAATTTGCTAGAGATCGCCAACTACTGAGGCTCTGGCAACACCCGCACATTGACTGTATGGGTCGGTTTTACCATATCAGCAGGCTTCTTAATTCCTCCCACGCCTAATTCCAAAACTAACTTATAGTCTCCTGGCTTTTGTGGAAAATTAACCCGTCCGATCGCCGTTACCATTTCTCCCGGCTGAGGAGTTCCAGCAATGTAAAGGCGGCTGCGCTGACCTGCCTTAATGCGCACAGGTTGATTCTCTGAGTCAAAGAACTCGATTCCCACCTGTGTTCTTCCTCGAGATAAACCCGTTTCATAACCAATCCAAGGCACTTGTCCAATGTTTTTCACCTGAGCGACCAAGATGATTTTCCGAGAAGGCGTTACTTCTATTAAATCTTTCAGGGGTTTAGCGTTACGTTTATGAACTGATTCAATGCTCCCGTTCCAGTTCGTGAGATAACGATCGCGATCGCGTATTGGGTCAAACGCTTTATAAAAAACATGCTTAGCGTGGCGCTCAATTTGGCTATCCTGTAACTGCCAGATTCGCTCTGGAGTGGGCTGAGGAACGCCATCCCAATTGGTTGAGCCAAAGGCTCCTACTGCTTGAGTAAACGTAGAAAACGCAATCAATAGAGTCAGAATTGCCAGTTTAGCGCCAAAAAAATTGGGGTTGCCTTGGTGCCATTTTTCAACCCAGCTTGTCAAACAATAGCTAATCAAAAAACAGACGATTGGTAAAATATCAGTTAAGTACCTTGGACCATAACAAGCTCCACCTGTCCACACCTTAAAAAAGCAATATTGCAGAAAGATCCCCAGGGCTGCAATAGTGAGGCATAAAAACAGTTTCTCATCTTTCCCGGCTCGCCATTTCCAAATTTGCCATGCACCGGGCATTGCCAACAGGGAAACTGGAGTAAACACCAAAATGCCTCGGCTCGGACTGATCAACAACCCCCAAAAGCCCGTCAAGAATTGTTCTACCGTTAAACTGTAGTAGGAACTGGTGAACGAAGCATTTTCAGCATCATATCTAGAATATCCACCAATCACTAATTTGCTGAGACTAAAGCCAAAGTAGTAGATGTTCCAACTGGCGCTAATTAGGGCTGAGGGAAGCCCAAGCAACAGGTACAGCGCCTCTTTGCGGTAAACAAAAAAGGCATAGGCGATCGCCGCTACACTATACAGCAAGCTCGTAGAGCGAATCCCTGGCAATAAGCCACAAAACACGCCAGTCAAAACTAACAAAATTTTGCGATTTTTACCTTGGGTACGGTTTGCTTTTAACAAACAAAAAATAATACACAAGACCGTCAGGTTAGAACTACCGTGCTGCCATAGCCCCTGAGAACCTGTCACCCAAGTGGAAGTGGAAAACGCAAAAATAAATGTAGAAACGAGGGCGATCGCCCCATTGAATTTCAGCCGATTTGCCAGATAAAAAATTACAGTCGAAAAAGATGCAACCCCAACAGCCGCAAGCTTTTGATAGTTCTGCAACGCTCCTTCAAAACTAGGATCAGCGAGCCTTAGAAAATCAACCGAATTCCCTAGAATAAAATTCTGGTAAAACTCAGAAATTTTAATGCCTACAAAAAATAGAAAATAAATAGGAAACGTTAAAATAACATTACCAATTGGATAAGTCGAAGCTAAATGACCATTGGCAGCTTCTACAAAAAAGTGAGGAATGCCATTCGCGCCATGTTTGGTATCAGTTCGGTACATATATCCATCCCGAAAGATATCAAAATTAAGACTGTGATGATCTAACCAATTGAACGCCAACACAGAACTAGAAGCATTGTCGGTAGAACTAATCGTCTCCCCATTGGCAAGATAAACAAAGACACAGGTACAAAAAATGAGCAAACTGATCCAGGCTTGAGGTCTTTTTTGGATCAGGATTTTAATTTTGGCGAGTCGTTCTTTCATGAGTTAATCCTGATCCACGATGTAGAACACCAGATTAGACACCCAACCCAAGAGTTTGAAGTGCTTTCGATAAATCTGTAGATGGGTTGGAATCATTTCTAATACCTCTTGTTCAGAGAGTATATTGAGATTCTTTTCTTCAGCCCAAAACTTTTTACCTAGAAGCTTCAAAATGCGTCGAAACAAAAGCGGCGGCAACCAATGTACCAGAGGCAGAATGCTATGAAATTCTACCGGATACCAACGGTTAGGCGTTGTGATGCAGCAAGTTTTACCCACTCGCAGTAGCTCTTGCACAAACGCAGTTTGCTGCTCTCGGCTGCCCACATGCTCAATTACGGCAAAGCTAACGACTAAATCAAAGCTTTTATCGGTAAATGGCAAGTTCAACCCATCGGCTTGAACATAGGTTAATCCAGGAAATTCTTGCTCTAAAAATGCGGCATCTTCAACGCCAACAGCCGTAATATTTTGAGGGTAAGGATAAAGTTTTTCAAAAAAATTTGAATCTTCCCGCAAGTCAGAAGTAACGCCCACATCTAGCACTGTCATGTCGGGCGTGGGCGGCGAAAACCGAGTTAATGATGCAAACATCTTTTGGCGGGCGTACCAAGAAATTTTGCTAATCATTCCTCCCAAGTTAGGCTGAACGTAAAGGCTTTGTCCAAGTTGACTCGACTTACCTTTCTTGCTCATAGCCCTCAATTCGCTTCATGGACATTGCCGAAATAAATAGTGCCGAAAACACAGTGCCAAACCCCATAATCAGCAGCGTCGCCGCAAAAGAAGCCCATTCAGGACGAGGCAACGGCATCAAGTTTGATTGCAACCACTGAGTCAGCAAGGTTGCCAAAATTGACCCACCGATAAAAATCAGCGTACTTCCTAACAGCAACCCTGTCTCTAAGTTGAAAAATTGATAGAATTTCCGCAAAAGCCGATTGTCTTTATCAAACCGACGGCTCCAAGAATAGGTTTTGGTATGGATTCCTAAACTCAGGATCTCGAACCCAACCACGCTAAAAATGGTGGCAAAAATGCCTGTCACCACGCCCAGCGGACGACCCTCATATTGGGCGAACCCTAGCAGCACGACCAGATGCGTGATCATTCCCAAAGTCAACAGCACCGATCCTGGCAGCAGAAATACTTTGTTAGGACAGTAAATCATCATCATTCGTAAACTGCGCCAGCCATCGGAAAAAGTGCGGAGTTTAGATTCGCCCAGGCGAGGTTGCAGAACGATCGGGATTTCAGCAATTTTTAGCCCTGCCAGTCCAGCATTAATGGCTAGCTCTAAGTTAAATTCCATGCCAGAGCTAACAGGTTGAATGCGATCGTAGGCGACATGACTGAAGCCTCGAAAGCCACAGTAAACGTCACTATAGGGCGTGTTGAACAGGAAGTTGAGGAGCGCCGTTAGCGCCGGATTGCCCACCAAACGGTGCAGCAAGGGAATCTTTTGGTTCCCTCCTTCTAAGTAGCGGCTGCCTGTGACAAAATCGTAGCCCCGATCGCCCAAGTACTCTAAAAACTTAGGAATCAGCGTAAAGTCATAGGTATCATCAGCATCGCCCATAATCAAATATTTGCCCTTAGCACTGGCAAACCCTTTAATATAGGCATTGCCATAGCCCCGCATTGGCTGATGCACCACCCGCGCGCCCATCCGCTCTGCGATCGCCACCGTATTGTCGGTTGAGCCATTATCACAAACCACGATCTCGCCGTTAATGCCTGCCGTCGCAAAAGTCCGTTGAATCTTTTCAATACAAATCCCGATCGCCTCTTCCTCGTTCAAACAAGGCATCACGACCGAAACTAACGGTCTACTGGGTTGAGGCATAGATGAAGCTTGGGGCAATACAGTCTGTGTCATGATTATGCGTGACGAATCGAACAGTCAATTAGAAAACGTGGGTGTTTGGGTAACGAGATAACTAGTTAATTTAAAGCAGATACTATCATGCCTGATCCCTCTTCTTACCTGCTTGAATATTCTGCCGCTTAAACACGATGCAAATCCAAATTAAAACCTTCACGGTCAACAAACGCTTCCCGCTCACTATTAGCCGAGGCACCACTACCCACACCACCAACGTTTGGGTTTGCATCCAACAGGATGGCATTGAAGGTTGGGGCGAAGCCTCCCCTTTTTCCGTGGGCAAACATCCTCAAGTCGTTGAAGTTCTTGTCGCAAAACTTCAAGCCGCAGTTCCCCATCTTCAACCCTTTTCTCCTTTTGATCAGCAGGCGATCGAACAAATTTGCTGCAATCTCAGCCTGCTTTCTGCTGCCCGTACTGCCATTGACCTTGCCCTCCACGATTGGTTGGGCAAAAAAATTGGGCTTCCTCTTTGGCAACTGTGGGGACTCGATCGATCGCGCATTGTCGCCACCTCCGTCACCATCGGCATTAGTTCACCCGCAGCCGCCCAGCAACGAATGCTCGACTGGCTACAGGTCACTCCGGTTAAAGCGGTTAAGGTGAAGCTAGGCAGCCCAGAAGGCACAGATGCTGATCAAGCCATGCTATTGGCAGTCAAAGAAGTTGCGCCTGTGGATGCAAAATTCAGCATTGACGCGAATGGCGGCTGGAACTTGGAAGAAGCGATCGCCCTTTCCTCCTGGCTTGCCGATCAGGGCATTACCTACATTGAACAGCCTTTGCCCGCCGGACAAGAGCAAGATTTACCGATTCTCTACCGCCAATCGCCTTTGCCTATTTTTGTCGATGAGAGTTGTTTCACTAGCTCAGATATTCCTGCTTTGAGCGATCGCGTCCATGGCATCAACATCAAACTCATGAAGTCTGGCGGACTCACTGAAGCCTTGCGCATGGTACACACTGCTCAAGCTCACGGCTTGCAAATCATGCTGGGCTGCTACTCAGACAGCATCCTTGCCAACACTGCTGCCGCCCATCTCGCCCCCTTTGCCGATCATCTTGACCTAGACAGCCATCTCAATCTTATTAACGATCCCTTCACTGGAGCCACAACGCAAGATGGCTACCTAATTCCTACTCATTTACCAGGTCTAGGGGTTGGGTTAAATTCTGGCATTGCTGAATCAAAATATGAATCCTTCAAAGTCCCTTTCCCTTAGGAGAGGGATTTAGGGAGGGGTCTGTCGCGCTGCGTTGTCGAAACCTAACCCCTAGCCCCTTCCCTGCGAGGGCAGGGGAACATGATTTTCATATCGCAATTCAGCAGCGCCTAAATTCTTAACGTTCCAGGCAAAAAGTCCTCATTCAGACATTCATCAGGGGTAAAGGGCGGCTCTTGAGGAAAACTACCAAGTGGTAATGCTGTTTCGTCTGAGGCTTGCTTTCGAGCATTTTGGTAGCACTCATCAAACGTTTCTTGGAAATATCTTTTCAGGCTAGGACTATCTTTGAATGTATCGTGTAGCCTAGTTCGATGCTCCCGAATTGAGCTAAGCCAGCTATTTGAATGCTTTTCAGGTTGGTACTTGCACTTCAGTAGATGCATTAACACCACACGAACATTGCTCAATAGTGCCCGTTTCTCACTGCGGCTCATGTCTTCCACTTCGTCCACTAAGTTCTCCAGGTCGATCTCTGAGTATCGCCCAGATTGCAAAAGCCGTGCAGTTTGCTCAGCCCATAAACAAAAGTCCTGATCATACAAGGATGAGACTTGGGCTTTGCTAGTTTGAGATGCTGTCATGACTTAAGTATCTCCTCAGATCATGGTATGCAGAGAGCCTCTACTTCATGTTCATAATAATCTATAGTTGCAATCTTCAGACTTATCCCCATTCTCTATGCTGACTTCCACCGATCGCATCGCCATTTTACTCCACGAAGGCACCCAATCGTCAAAAGGAAAAACGGGGATTTCTCTGCTGCGCTACAGCGATATGGAAATTGTGGCAGTCATCGATCAAACCTGTGCCGGACAATCGTTACTGGCACTCACTGGCATTAACCGCAATGTGCCGATCGTGGCATCGACACGAGCAGCCTTGTCCCATCATCCGACGGTGCTGGCGATCGGCATTGCTCCTTCTGGCGGGGCATTGCCTGCCGTTTGGTTACAAGAAGTCAAGCAAGCCATTGCAGCAGGATTATCAGTCGTTAATGGATTACACACTCCTCTGGCTAATGATCCTGAACTCCAGTCTTTATTAAAGCCCCAGCAATGGATTTGGGATGTGCGGCAAGAACCCGCAGGACTCACAGTTGGCACCGGACAAGCGCGATCGCTGCCCTGTTTGCGCGTGCTCACCGTAGGAACAGATATGAGTGTTGGCAAAATGTCTACAAGCCTAGAACTTCACAAAGCCTTCCTCGCCCGAGGCTGGCGATCGCGCTTTATCGCCACAGGACAAACCGGACTTATGCTAGGTCATGATGGCGTACCTCTAGATGCCGTGCGGATTGACTTTGCCGCAGGCGCAGTCGAGCAGGTAACAATGCGCTACGGATTTGATTACGACGTATTGCACATTGAGGGGCAAGGCTCACTGATTAACCCGGCTTCAACCGCCACACTGCCCTTAATAAGAGGCTCTCAGCCTACCCATTTAATTTTGGTGCATCGCGCCCATCAAACCCATATTCAAAACTTTAACCATGTAGTAATTCCATCTTTGTCTAAAGTAGTTCAACTCTATGAGACTGTGGCTACCGCAGGTGGAGCATTTGCGCCTGCTAAAGTTGTGGGAATTGCCCTTAACACCTTTAATTTAAGCGAATCTGAAGCAGAAATGGCGATCGAACAAGCCCAGCTTGAAACTGGACTGCCCTGTACCGATGTGATTCGACGGGGTGCAGATCTGATTTTAGATGCAATCTTGTAATAGTTCCTAACAAAAGTAGTATTCTGATAACGAAAGTATCCCACTAACGTTCCAGAAATGTAAAAACTGACTGTCTAAACAGGGTTCTCAGTTCTGTGAAAAGATTATTGCTGCTCATCGTTTTGAGTCAGTGTGCTAGTAAAAGTGTAAAAGTCAGTAAGATCCTTCAGAGGATGTCTGAGAAGTATCAAAGATTCTTACACTCGCCCCCCAACCCCCCATTTTGGGGGACTTCCGAGCCACTCCTTCTTCAAAGTCCCCCAAAATGGGGGATTTAGGGGGCGGATTGGATAGCAACCTAGACTTCTCAGACAACCTCTCAGAAAAGAAAGCATTTTTAGCCAAAGTACGAAGAGTTTGCGTAGAGACGTGCAAAAAGAATGATCTGGTATTGAGGACGACACGGATCTCAGCCCTCACTATTCTTAAAATGTGAGAGCAATTAGAATGCTAGATATATTTCTTGCGTTCCATCTACCTCTTCCTTTACCCCAACAGCCATGATTAAGAATACAATCCGCCATATGGCTCATTCATTGGGATATCGCATTTCAAAAATTTCCGACCTATCTGAACCCGCGGTCTACCCATTTATTGATATTTTGGATCTAGTCATTCGGGATTTTTCGCGAATGAAGCCAGATGTATTTTTTATGCAAATTGGCTCCCATGATGGCAGCTTTGCCGATCCGATTCATCATCTAGTTAAGCAACATCGCTGGCGTGGCATTTTGGTAGAACCTCAACCGCAGGTATTTCAACGATTGATGCAGAACTACCAAGGGGAAGATCAATTAATTTTTGAAAACGCGATCGTTAGCCAACAGGCAGGTGAAACAAAGTTTTATACTGTTCAGCAACGCGAGGGCATAGAACTACCGCCTTGGTTGGAACAGTCAGCAAGCCTCGATCGCCAAAAGTTATTAGGGGCACTGTTCCATTGGAGAGTCATTGAAAAGCATCCTGGCATTCCAGATGATTTTGAGTCCTTGATTAAGGAAGTTGTTTTACCGACGGTAACAGTCGAAGGGTTGTTAAGAAAACATCAGGTGCACCAGCTTGATTTATTGGTAATCGACACGATGGGACATGATTTTGAAATCATTCGCAGTCTGCCGTTCGATCGGATTAAACCTGCCGTGATTCATTTTGAGCATTCAATCATGTCAATTCGCGATCGCAATGATTGTTTAGACTATCTTAAGGCGCAAGGCTATAAGTTAGCAAAAGTCGCAGTTGATACAATCGCTTACTTGCACGCCCCTGTTCGTCATTGGACAGCAGATCACTGGTAGTCCGTTAAGCAATCAGGTAGTGCTGAATATCGTATAAAAGTTTGGCTCCCATGCCCTCCTAAACTAGGGATTTGGGGTTAGGTTAAGTTGAAACGCAATGAGAGAAACCTCTCCTCCAACCCCTCTCCTGAAGGAAAGAGGTTGGCAGAGATTCATGCTTTTATGCAGCAATGCCTAAGAGGATGTCTGAGAGGTATCAAAGATTTTTACACTCGCCCCCCAACCCCCCATTCTGGGGCAGGGACTTCCGAACCAATGCTCCTTCAAAGTCCCCCAGAATGAGGGATTTAGGGGCGGATCGGATAGCAATCTAGACTTCTCAGACATCCTCTAAAAAGTATCTATTTGTAAATTAAATTTTGCCTCTAAGTAAACTTTTTTTGCCTGGACCCCACAGTTCTTAAAGCCTCTGTTAGCCTGCTAGATAAGACATCTTAAACAGCGGCAACTGCTAATTTAGCACGAGTCTGCCCCGTCTCGGTTATTTCTTGCCATCTGCTACAGACTATGAATCACTATTGCATAACCTGGATCGAAGATTGGTGCGCGGAAAATGGCTGGACTGATCTCTTCACACCTAACCGTAATGAGTTCTGGGCATTTCCTCCCCATGGCGTTATGCCATTGCCCATTCCCAACCAAGTTTTGAGCGTAATTAAAGAAGAGCGGGGATTGACCGTCGATGAAAAACGGTGGCGGTTAGCAGCCATTGTTAGCACTGCGATCGCCATTCTTGCCAGCTATCTCTCCCAGTGCCCTATGCCTCTAGTTGCCGCATTTATTTTTTGTGCGATCGTCGTTGCACAGCTAGAAATTGAAGATTAAATTCCGTCGCCTAAAATGCAGACCTTAGTCTACTGAAATTCCAATGCTCTTTGCAGAACATTAAGGCTTCACTGTTGTAGCGTCTTAACTAAATGCCATGAGCAATCAATTTTTAGCCCAACTGTCTAAACTTCAGCAACTCCTTGCTGCTCCCAATACGCTTGGAGCCTACACTCAAGTATTTGTCGTTACCTACAACATCATCAAAGAATCATTAGTGCTGGTGTGGTTAACACTGTGTTTGGTGCTAGTTTTATTCGACTGGATTAGCACCAGCGCTATTTCGACAGGACAACGCTCTAAAACTTTGTTAGAAAACCTCAAACAGGTCAAGTCCGAAGAGTTTGCTTCTGAAACCGGAAAATCGATTTTGTCAGCAGGCAAAGCTGGGCTAGCCTACACCATCTCTCAAGCGAGAGATCAATTGGGGTTGTCTGAAAAGCCGTCCGAGCCTACTGTTTCGATTGCAGAAAAATAAGTAACTCCGTCTGTGAATCCCATGAGCAAATCTTTGGGAACTCTATTGTTGAGAATTAGCATGATGCGAGGTTTTATGTCGAAGCAGCAAACTCAGAGGGCTCCAGTGACTCAGCAGATTATTTCATCGGCTCTGATTCCAATGCTTCAGCCGCGTGCATTTAGTAAAGAAGTGGACGAGACAGAAAGTCCAATCACCGCTAATTCTCAATCTATTCTGCAAACGAAGAGCAATGGGTTATTGCTGGGGCATTCTCTTGGACGGATGAGTATGCGATCGCTCTCTCATTTACCCATTCAGCCTAAGTTAACCATTGGTAAAGTCGGTGATCCTTACGAGCAAGAAGCCGATCAAGTGGCTGCTCAGGTCGTCGCCCGTCTGCATGCGCCTCAGCCCATGAGTTTGCCTAAGCTACAGCCTAAAGCTGCTCTACACAGAAAATCGGTGAATCAGTCGGTGCAGCGATCGGCAGAACCAGAGGAGGAAGAAGAACTCCAAATGAAGCCTTTAGCCAGCTCAATCCAACGAGAGGCTGAAGAAGAGGAAGAAGAATTGCAGATGAAACCTGCGATTCAAAGGAGGTCAGATCCAGGCGGAAGGGCAGCTTCAACGGATTTAGAGTCTTCCATCAATCAAGCTCGTGGTAGCGGTCAAGGATTATCTGATTCCATTCGTGAACCAATGGAGCAGGCATTTGGTGCAAACTTCGGCAATGTAAGAATTCACACTGATTCTCAATCAGATCAACTCAATCGTTCTATCAATGCTCAAGCCTTCACAACTAAGAATGATATCTTTTTTAGCAAAGGCAAGTACGATCCGAGTTCTAAGGGCGGTCAAGAACTCCTTGCCCATGAGTTGACTCATGTAGTGCAACAAGTAGGAGCAATTCAGCGTAATCCTACACTAACATCATCCCAACCTTTAGCATTAGATGAGCTTAAGTCGGGTAGCGGAGACAAGAGAGACGAAGCCTATGAAGCAGGGGGTGGGTTTGCTGTAGGTAATACAGCAGACGCACTTGATGGACGTGCTGACTTGTTAGAGCTTTCAGAGCAAAAACCAGGAGAAGGAGAGGCTTCAACAGCAGTTGGGTTTGGCATGGTCAATAGCTTACTAAGCCTTGGCTTTGCCCTCAAAAAATTTGGGGGTGCCAAATCGGTTGGTGACAAAGCAATGGCAGTTTTGTCTGGGGCAGGTGGTTTAGTTGGTTTAGGAGAGAAGATCACCGCAGCAGTTAAAATCGGCACAAAGGCAGATGATAAATCTGGGGTTGCCGTAGCTAGCAGTATTATGGGCACAGTGGGTCCAGGCTTTTCAACCCTGGTAGGTATCGTAGAGTCCACGTCTAAAGTTCAGGACGTGTTTAAAGAAAATGATACGAAAAACGAAACAACGTTTGAGAAAGCGATGAGCGCTGGATCTAGTGTTTTTCAAACTATCCAGTCGGGTATGACAGTAGCACAGAAAGTTCTGAGCTTAGTCGAGTCGACGGGCGGACCCGCAATGCTTCAATTCGCTCTGCCGGGAATTGGGTTAGTGGTTAGTGCTTGTCAATTAATCATGCGGGCTTACGGTATTTATAAGGCAGTGCTTAGTTACCGAGAGATGGCTATTCAGAAAAAGAAGATGAAGGAGAATCTGAGTCGAGCCCCAGGCGCTAAACAGGTTTTTAGTAGGAATTTCTGGGGCAACACCGCAACTGACCTAGACATGCTAGATAAGATAGTTGCTAACCCAGATGCATCTAATATTCCTGATGCCATTAAACCAGCATTGAAGGAATATCACCTAGTTCATGAAATGAAGTACATCAACCAAAAACGTATTGTGCGTGAATCAATGCTAGTGGGTGCTGAACTCATGAAGGTTGCTGGCGAAATTAGTATTATGACTGGTGCGGGTGCTGGAGTTGGTGTTGGGCTAAAAGGAGGTGCCGCAGGTATTAAAGCAGGTGCAGTTGTGGTAAGAGAAGCGAAGCAGGCATATCGTGATAATTATGATACAGACAGTCGTAAGACTACAGCAGCGAAGCAGAAACGCCGCGTCCAACATGCTCAATTGATCTTTGACATGATTGAGCAAGCAGCAACCGAGTACAAGGCTAAACCGAGAAATGAGGCTGAGACATATGTGCAAGCTGAAGCCGACAAAATTAGCAATTATCTGATAGCGGCTGGGGTGCATAATATACCGCAGTGGTGTGGTCAGGCTAGCAAGGGATCTGACGGTTCTCAAAATGCCTTTGTTCAGATTTGTGTAGCAATGCAGAAGCGTCAATTCGGATAGGAGTAATTTATGTTAGATAATCTTCATCGCCACCTTTTAGAAACTCTTAAAGACATTTTAGAAGAAAAAATGTCTTTACCCTCTGCTGTGGTAGAGCCATCAGAGACAATGCCTTTAGTTTCACTGTCTACAACTCTAGCGGCTGATCAACGAGGACGTCATCGAGAAGTTAATCATGCTTTCTTCCCTTTCTCTGAAGAGGATTTAGAGCATACTCTCCTACTGCAGTTCTATTTTCAACTTCCATTTTCATTATATGAAGCTCGTCTCTCGGACTTGGCTTTTTTATTGCAGGTGATTAATAACCAAATTCCGCTAGGCTGCTACAGCTTGAACACACAAGAAAAATGGGTTCAATTTCGGTATGTTACTCCCCTTCCCCACTATGCTCCTCTCAATAGTGACATGATAGGAGAAGTTATGTTGCTACTCATTGCGTTTCAAGATATGTTTCCCCCTGTAATTGAGTCGGTGAACGCAGGAGAAACATCCCTGCAGCAAGCCTTAGAAGCCATTCACACGATAGGTTTCAATTAGTGTCATCGGTTGAAAGCTCTGAATGACTGCTAGGAATCAATTAAACCCAGCCTTTCACTCCTACATCGGTGAAAGGTTTTTCCATTTTAATATGCTCACTCCGGGCTGCTTCTAAAATATGTTTCATCTGCAAAGTTTCGTTTGCCTCTGCTGCTAAAAACGCCGCATTTAAAGCAATGCTGCGAATATTGCCCCCTGCAACGCTGAGTTTAGCAAGCTTTACTGGATCTAGCCCCATTGTTGGCGTTTCTGCTGGAAAAATTCGTCGCCAAAGTTCGGCGCGTTGGGTAGGGTCGGGAAAAGGAAAGTTGAGAATAAATCGAATCCGCCGCATAAACGCTTGGTCGATCGCCCCTTTCAAGTTCGTTGTCAACACTGATAACCCCCGATAATCCTCCATCCGTTGCAGTAAATAATTAATCTCCATGTTGGCGTGGCGATCGTGGGAATCTTTGACCTCCGAGCGTTTTCCAAACAAAGAATCCGCTTCATCAAATAAAAGAATGACACCGCCCGTTTCTGCCGCATCAAACACTCGTCCTAAGTTTTTTTCTGTCTCGCCAATATATTTACTGACGATCGCACTTAAATCAATGCGATACAGATCTAAATTCAATTCATTTGCCAATACTTCTGCCGCCATGGTTTTTCCGGTGCCACTGCTTCCTGAAAACAGGGCACTAATGCCTAAACCACGCTGACTTTTTTTGCCAAAACCCCATTCCTGATAAACCTTAATTCGCTGTCTAAGCTGCAAAGAAATACTGTGCAGCACCTGTAGTTCTAAATCAGGCAAAACTAAATCGTCCCAACCCACACTCGACTCAACCCGATCTGCCAATTCATCCAAGCGAGGGCGCGCCTGGGTTCGGCAAAGATTCCATAGCGCCCTCGGCAGAGATTGAGGGTCGCAAGGCTGTTTTTGAAGCTGCTGCACCTTGCTCCCTAGAGTACGGATGGTCGGAGCACTCAGGTTAAAGTAAGAGATTAAATACGCCACTGATTTTTCTAGACCTATCGAAGACTCTCCCAATGCCTGTTGCCAAAGCTGCTGCTGTTCATCAGAGGTGGGAGTTTTGACGATAAACGTGACGAAAGGACGAGAGGCTTGACGACGGCGATCGCGGCTCAACAGCATTACCGGAGCAGCAATAGTTTCTAGCAGGTGAGAAATGGCATTGTCTAACCGAGGTTCAGTCGTAGTTGTGTCTGACCATTCCAGCACTAACGTCGTTTGGTTAAGCCGATATTCTCGTTCCCATAGGCACTTTAATAAATTGAGATTCGTTAAATCGACAGGCAATAAATCTGCTGATACCGCGTAAGGCGTAAGATTCAGACTGGTGCAAGTGAGGGCGGCGATCGCCCGTTGGTTCGCCAAGTCGCTGCCACACAGTTGCAGAACAGGCAAAACCTCGTTAGCTTGAGAAACCGCGTACCAAGTAGTTGCCGCTTCTTCTGCTAACTGTTGATGGCTAAGAACCAAAGACTCCGGAGCATTTAACGGAGTTGCCATCCCCATTAAATGCTCACTTAAATGACGATTACCTAATAGATAGTGAAGAATTTGTTCATCTATTCGCACAGGACTATGGGTAAGCGCATTCCCAGAACCAATCTCGATCAACTTCCAGCGCCGTAAAGGACGCTCTGGCGACAATGCCATCCATTCCGGTTGGGGCGACAGAGCAAGTGCTAAACCCAGGGTGGCATAAGTTCGCTGAGGATTACCGTGGGCAGTGGCACAAAGATTAGCAAAGTCGGATTCCACCTCAACTCCGGCACACAGTAACAGCAAATCCTGCTCAAAATCAGATAGCCCAAAGATCTGCCGCAATTGATCAAGGGCAAAAGCAGCAGAGATTGAGGGAGCCGCCCTGGGAAAGGCGATCGCCCCTAAAGAATCTGTACTTTGGATTTGCTGATTTAACTGCTGACGCAGCCGCTCAATGTGTGCGCTTAAATATTGCTGATTTTCCTGATACCAATTTGTGGTGCTGTCAATTAACACATTACAAGCTCGTGACGTGATTACTGCGACAGAGATAAGTGACTTACCCCCCAACCTCTTGAATCAAATTTTCTAGATACGTCACTGCTTCATTAGGAGAGATGGTCACCACTTTGCCCTGATGCAACAACTCATACTGTCCGCCATGATGTCCATGTCCAGCAATAAGACCTAAGCTAATGGCTTTATTACCCAAATCATTTAATTGATTCAAGCCAATCGATTCCAGTTCTAAGTTCATTCGATTTCCAAGCAGTTGTTCATCCATATTTGGATTTTCCATGTTGGGATCTTCCATGTTTTGCTCTTCCACGTTTCGCTCCTCTAAATTACAATTCTTGGACTGTTATACCAGTTAAAGGTAGGACTTTCGGGTTGGGTATCAATGCCAAGTTGGCTTTCTGCGCCATCCACATGCAGCCGCACCAAATATTCTCCTGCCTTAACATCAATGATTGGAACCATTACTTCATCAGTATCTTGATCACGAGGTTGGGACTCAAACAAGTAAACCGCAGGCTGATCAATTGTCCACTCATTTAACGCGAGTATCACGCGCTGCTTAACGCCCACAGGTAAGTTTACCTGAACAGTAATATTTGCAGTTCGGAATTCATCATTTTGCTCAATAAGATGAACGCTCATGCTCTTAATAGTCGGACGTAGCACAAAGGGTACAACGCTCGATTCCACACTACGATAGGGCGGATCCATGATTCCAGTACTGACCTGATGAATTACTTGAAGATTTTGTACACCTGCCCGTAAAAGATGAGGCGGAACCAAAGCAAGTGGAACAATAATTTGATGAGAGCTTACCTCGGCGGGAATAATATCTATACCGCTAATCCGGACGCGAACCTCAGCCCCTTCAAACTGCTTACCTTGAATGAGTAACGTGCTATCTAACAAAATCGGATCAAAGCGTCCCGATTGCGAAACCACTTGCTCCACGATCGGCTGGTGTGGAAAAGGAACGATGCCCCCCATATTGCGATCGCGCACTGGCAACGCTCGTTTCATGGTTTCATCACCATCAATCATGACCACCATAACTTTGTAGACTGTAGATAATAAATAGGGCGTTTGAAAAAACACCGACCAAGTTTTAGATAAATCCTCCAAATTCATATTGATAGGAATAATCAAAGCTTGCTGCATTTGATCCGCCAAATTAGAATCGGCTAGGAATCGAAATGTCGAATCCAGCGTCGTCTCCCGAATCATTGCTTCAGTCAGCAGCGGCTGGTCATTAAATGTACGAATCACACTGCCCAACAAGCGCTGCGGCTCTAGCTCTGTTTCGTTACCATAGCAGCTCATCATATAGAATAAATCGATCGCTGCCTGTCGCTTAATCGGGCTACCCTTAGACCGAGAAGGCGTAGCATCAGCGTTATTGAGCGCAGAGTTACGACTAACTTGATACAGAAACAAATTCACCCCTGACTCGGGCGTTCCGCCACTGCTCAAACTTCCAGGTCGAACAGTCGTGACTCTGGCTCCATCAATGTCTCTCTGCACCGAAGCCTGTAACAACTTCTGTAGCGATGCAGTGACGGTTGCAATTGAAAGATAATTACTCATTAAGCGGTCACCACGCCTAGCTTCAGCGCTTTAACGATCGCTTGGGTGCGGCTTGTTACCTGTAGTTTTTCAAAAATTGCTGTAAGATGCGCCTTAACCGTTGCAATGGTAATAAACAAATGCTGAGCGATCGCATCGTTAGAAGCCCCTTGAACTAACCAGTGCAACACCTCTTGTTCGCGCTCTGTTAAATGCACCGACTGCCTAGCTTGCAGCGATCGCCCTGCATAAAAATGAAACATCCGAAAGAACCCCGTCGCAATTTCAGGCGAAAGATACACTTCACCATTGAGTACAGTGGCGATCGCCTCATGCAGTTGAGTGACAAGCCGATCCTTGCACACATATCCCCGCGCCCCTGACTGCATTGCTCGAAACACCCACTCATCTTGATGGTGAGACGATAAGACCAATACCTTACCCGCATAACTCATATTCGCCAAACGATTTAGCACCTCTATGCCATCTCCGTGCGCCAGTTCTAAATCCAGCAGCGTTAACGTCGGATGTTGCTCGATCGCCAAATTAAAAGCTTGATCTGCCGATGCCGCTTCTCCAACAATGGTGAAATTCGTTGAACTATTAATATTGCAAAAATCTAATAGCGTTCGCAACCCTTGGCGAAATGGCTGCTGATCATCGACCAGCAAAATCGAAACCGGAGCGGCAGACGTAGCGGATGTAGGAGCTTTGGATGCAGAAACCGTCATACTCATAATTACTCCAAAAGAACATAGAGCTAGAAATAGGCTGAAAACTGAGGCTGTTTTAGCAAGCTGATTAGTTAGTAAGCTGATTGGTTAGTAAGCTGATGACTTTGGCAAGCTAATCGAGAACTGTGCGCCGCCCTGGGACAGGTTTTCCGCCCAAAGGCTGCCCTGATGATCAAGAATAATTTTCTGAGCGATCGCTAACCCTAGCCCCGTCCCCCCCGGACGACGAGAGTAAAATGGCTTAAATACCTGCTCAATGTCAGCTTCAGGTAATCCACAGCCTTGATCAGCAATTGTAATCAACACCTCTTGCTGAAATATTTGCCATTGACAAGTGATCACACCGCCTAAAGGACTAAACTGCACAGCATTATGCAAAAGATTGTGGAACACCTGCTGAACTTGCCAGCGATCGATCGAAAGATGCACTGTTGATTTAGGAAAGCAAATTTTAACCTGTTTTTCTCGGAGCCAAGGTTGTAAACCAGCAGCAGCATCCCGCAAAATTTCTAGCACATCACAAGAAACAACCCGCAATTGCGACTGTTGTCCACAGGCGAACAAATTAGAAACGCTTTCAGTTAACTGAGCCGTGGTTTCTCGAATTAATGCTACCTGCTGCTTTTGTCCATCTGCCGACAGTCCCAGATAAAGGTTCTCTGCATAAAGACTAATCAAGGCTAAGGGATTTCGGAGTTGATGCTCTGCGCATTGTAAAATCTGCTCTAAAAGTTGATTTTCTGCTTGTTGCCGCAGATGCGCTTGGTGCATTGTTAAAAAATGCTCTAAAAGCTGTACTTGACCCTCTACCAGCATTTGCTGAGACGAAGAAAGACGAGCTTGAGTCCAAAGTAGCAAAAAGTCACCCTGTTGACCAAAGCGACAAACCGATGCGATCGCGTTACTCGAGAAATTCTCTAAAACAGTCAATACTTGCAAGGGTAAAGTTGCAAATTGAGTTAAAAATTCGTCTGAATCGATGAGTAATTTTTGATACTTGCTGTACCAAAGTAATTCACTCGACTGTTCGTGTAAAGATGTAACTTGCCGTGTTTTCGCTGGCTGCGTTCCCGATTGATGCCAGTGGACAATTTGCGCCTGTAAAACAGGAATTTGGAGCGCTAACTGCTGCAACTGAAGTTGACAGATATGGGAAATGTTTGGAAGCTGACGGGTTAAAGGAGGATGAAGCAAAGGAGCTGATAAATACATTCTTAAACCTACTCTAGCCAGGCGCTTTCATCATTCCCACCTTCTCTAAGGTGTTTTCAACTAAGTAGACATTTTTAGTATTTCTTAATATTGATTTCTCTTCCCCATAGCGATCTTAATGCATAAGAGAATAGATTATCCTAGACTTAGGATCAGGTTTGCACTACATTAACTTTGGGATGAGTCAAGTGGCGATCGCTTCATCGCTTCAATAAGACAATGCTCCTAATTATCAATGCGACGCTAAAACCTGGTGTCATTGGACGACATTAGGCAGTCGTTGCGAAACTCCAACAGTACAGACCATGAAGTATTTGAAATCTCTGCTATTGGCAATTCTCATCGTTTTTCTAACCCTTGCTAATGGCATGACTTGTTCACCTGCCGCCGCTGAAATTCGCCAATTCCACGAATCTCCTGGAAAATTGCTTTACAAATCTCAGTGGGCTCTAAAAGATCAAACTGGCAAATCTTGGCAGGCGATCGCCTTTCAGGTACGTTCAGCCAATTCCTTAAAACCCGGCTTTGCAGTTCGGCTCCGTCTGGTAGGGTTTCCTAACTCAGTGACCCTCAGCCCTCTCCAACCGCTCCGGCTCGACGATCGCCAACAGTTTCTCACTGCCTCCAACATATCTGTCAACCTTCCCCCCGGAGCGATCGGAGAGTTTGATATTCAGCCTATCCTTTCCCAACTCAATCCTAAAACGCCCCTATATCTGACCCTGACCACAAAAGACGCATCGACTATTGATCTAAAAGTGCCACCTTTCCTGGTTGAAGAGTGGCAAGGTTTACCTAATCGGTTGCAATAGAGATCTGAGTGTAATTACGATTTGCTCTTATCCCTAGTTCTGATTTCACATCTATAAAAAGTCGCCCTTGTCTTTAAGGGCGACCTTTGAGGCAAATAACCTTCCTAAATTTAATGATTTACCACAAGGCTCGTACGGGTGCCGAAGAGCCACTGCCTGAAGGCGTAGGCTGCGGAGATGGGCTAGGACGAGGTGTTGTAGGCTGAGGTACTGTCGTCGGCTGAGGTACTGTCGGTTGCTGGGCAACATTCAAAATTGGACTAACGAGTGCCAGCACTTCATCTGCGGTTGCGTAACCATCAAATGCATCAGAACTAAAGGGAATCGGAGAGCCGCCTCGGTTCTCGTTATAGATCACTTCGGTACTGCTGGCATTTGTTGAAATCCAAGGATTTACATCTTCTCCTAGCAAGGATTGTCGTAGAAACCTAACGCCAGCGGCATGTCGAGCTTCTACACTGTGAATAGCTAGGGCTGCTGCCAAAACAGTTTTACCGGCTTCACCTGCTGCCAAAAGGTTTTGCACTTGCCCCTTGTAAGCTGCAACTCCTAAATCCTCAACGTACTGCCCTGCTAAAAGAAAGTCTGCGGGATTAGCAAAAGGATCACGTCCTAAAATTGCCGTGTAGTTGGGGTTAGCCGGAATGGTGACAGCATTTGGATCGCCTCCTAAAGAAGGCAGGACTGCTGAAAGTTGCTCAACATGGTCAGCTTCATCTTGCCCATAAGACACGATCGCATCTTTAGCCACCTGAGGAGCGCCTGCCAAGCCACCGTTTTGAGCCGCAGCCACACCTCGACGATAAAAGTCGGCTTCTAATTTCTCTAATGTCAATGCATATTCTGTGACTTGCCGAGGTGTCAAAACTGTGCCCTGAGCATACGCCGCAGAGGTTGGAATGAAACATACTACCAACAGCAATGGCAGAATAAAGACCATTGCTTTAGCCAGAGGTCGAACCTGACTCACAAACCGACCCGATTGAGCAAATAAAACTGCGAGGAAATGATAGGGCAATAATAGACGATGAGTCGCCCGTGGAATGATAGGGGTCAAATGGGTTTTCATTGGATTCTTCCTCTTATTATGCAACGAGCGCACCGTTGATTGGGTTGTTGATCAGGTTTAGTGAGGCAACGATCGCCACAATTTGTTTAGGGGTGTATAGCTCGTCGTAAGCTTTTCCTGTAAATGGATTAAGCTCAGCGACTAAGTCTGCGTCCTGCACTAAGCGATCGCTGTCTGGCTCAGTGACAGGTCTCCCAAGTAGCGATCTAACGCCAGCCGCATGACGCGCCTCGACTGAAACAATCGACCCTGCGGCTAGAAGGTAAGTTGGGTTGGTGAGACTAGGGCCTGCACCGTTATAAGCATGAACGCCCACATCTTCTAAAGCAACCGCTGTATTAAGAATCTGGTCGCGATCGCTAAGAATAGCCTCTAACCCCTCTGAGTTGAAGCTAATATCTTCAGTAGCAAACAAGGTTTGGTCACCCAAAACACTGCGTAAAAACGTCACATGAGCCGCTTCTTGAGCGCCTAAAACTCTCATGTACTCTGCCTCTCTGGTATCTGTAACCTTGCCAGAATCCGCTACTGCTGCATAAAAAGCAGCTTCAAGTTCCTCCAGCAAGAGAGCAAAGTTAAGAATGCCAACGTCATCGGCATTGAAAGTGAGGGTGCGACTACGCCTAGATTGGGCAGTTGCCATCTTGGGGAGGGTTGCAAGCATTAAACCACCAAAACCACAAACTCCCCACTTGATGAGATTGCGGCGCGAGGCAGATAATGCCTTTTGGCTCTTCATGTTAATATCTCCTGAAAATAATCAGTGTTCATACGCTTGCTGATCAAGTACGTCTATCAGGCTCTATTGGATTAGTAATGCAATTGAACTGTAACCGCTAGATGTATTTAAGGCTTTGAACCTTTTGAGTCATCCCAAATTGGTAAGAGCATGGCATAGAAACCCATAGAGTTATCTGTTAGACTATTTCACCTGCCTACCACAGTCTCTCTACAGGAAGAGAGATATTTAGGCAAACAAAAAACCATGCCTTAATTAAAAGCACAGTTTCTTGCAAAGTCGAGTTCCATCAAACTCTTTTAGCGCTGAAAAGCTGTCGCTAGCTTGTTGCGAACTTGGGCGATCGCCCCTTGCACAAAATTTCCGACCGAAGCTTTCGGCTCTACCGCCAGCGTAATTGGCTCATCCTTAAACTCTTTCACTCGATAGCCATATTCCAACTGATGTTGATTCTTTTTCAAGATTGGAAACAGGCGAAAAGCACCTTGACACAGTTCTTCCTGATTTGCATAAATCGCCTGATTAATTTGACTAGAGCGCTTTACCGCAAGTGAACCTACAGGAAACCAAGGCTTTTTATCTTTGACGCGAATGTAAACCTCAAAGTCAGGCACCCCATCTGCCTTCATTTTGTCGTACTCTTTACCCGCCTCAGCGCGCACCTTTGCTCGCTTAGAAACTTTAGGTGCAGACTGGGCTTTACTAAATCCCTTACTGTTGGTCATGGGTATTGCTCTTGAAACTCTGTCATATAAGTTTATACGATTCTAAGAATTAATAAGTCCAAAAAACGATGAGGATTTAGAAACCCGCACGCCGTCAACTGCTTGCCCAGTTTTCCGTTTCAACCGAGAATAAGAAAATATTAAAAATATCGAAAAAGGTAAGGTAAGTCTGTGGGACAATACGAACGCTTGATTTTAATGGCAGAGGATGAACTAACTCAATACAGCACTGACGCTCGCAAAATAGAGAAACTTAGGCAAAAAATTGGTTTGTCTGTTAGTGCTGTCGAGCAAAAGCAGGTCAAAGAATCTTTGCTCGCTGGCTTACCCAATAGTGGTCTTAGCAAACTGGTTGAAACCCAACGCCAGACCATTGCCCTTCCCTTCTGGGGCATCGCTGGGCTAGGCTTGCTCTTAGGAATTTCCTTCTCCCAACCCCTCGACTTTATTGCCACTATTGTAGGCACAGCTGCTGCCTACAACCTACAAAAGTGGGGCTGGAACCTCCAAGCCAAAAGGCTTGTGCTACAAACCTTAGAAGACATTGAAGAACGTGTCCGCCAGCCCAACTAAAGAGCGATCGCCCACCCTAATCCATCTCTCAATCTCCATCTCTTACATTTAGAGTAGGCATCCAAGGCAAGTCAGTGACACCCAGGTCGTAGCCCAGTTGGCTTAGAAGTGTGGTGAGTTGTCCACGGTGGTGAGTTTGGTGGTTAAACAAATGAATCACAAGCAACCCATGAGGGAGTACTCGCTCTACCCCATCGGAAGCTGATTTATATCTCAAGGTTTGGTTCAACCAATCATTTGTGAGTTGCTTTGACCATTCTAAAATCTGTTGATCTGTTATTTCTCGCTGTTGCCGAAGTTCGTTAAAATCAGAGTAAAGTTCCTGTCTGAGTTGGGCAACGTAAGGCTGACTCATAAAGCGTCCCATCCAAATGCGATCGCCCACTAGCAGATGATTCAACGTTCCACTAATCGACTTAAAAAAAGCACCTCGATCTTCCCGGCGCTGTTCATCTGACATCTCGGCACAAACGGCATAAAGCTTTAGGTTCATCCAATGGTTGTACTGTGCCATTGTTTCAGCAGAAGTGCGATCGTACATTTTTTAATCGTACATTTCTATCAGTGAACCAATACACTCGCGCCTAACTATTTACAATGCTAATTACTCTACCAAATAGGGAGGTTGGCTGAACAGTAGCTCTGCGGTTTCTGAATCAACCGGGCAGGAGAATAGATAGCCTTGTCCAAATTCGCAGCCCAAGGCTTTTAGGCAAACGAGTTGTTCAGAAGTTTCAACTCCTTCGGCAGTCACATCTATCCCTAAGCCATGCGCCAAGGCAATAATAGTTTGGACAATCTTGTCTTGACCACTACCCAAGCCGTCTACAAAAGAGCGATCGACCTTTAAATTATTAATGGGGAAACGGTAGAGATAGCTTAAGGATGAGTAGCCCGTCCCAAAATCGTCAAGGCTGAGCCGAACTCCCAACTCTTGCAGTTGCGCTAATTGATCCGTGACACAGGTCGCTGTTTCCATCAAAACACTTTCAGTAATCTCGAGCTTAATAGATGAGGTTGATATTTGAGTGGCTTGAAGAATCTGGCTAATTTGTGAAGTAAAGTCGGGTTGAAGTAATTGCCGACCAGAAACATTGATGCTCATAATCAGGTCTTGGGCTTGTCCTGGTTTTTCTTGCCAGCGTCGCAGTTGGTTGCAAGCTTCATGCAGTACCCATCGACCGATCGGGACGATTAAACCTGTTTCTTCTGCTACTGGAATAAACTCAGTTGGAGAGATAAAACCTCGTTCAGGATGAACCCAACGAATAAGTGCCTCAAACCCAACAATGACTCCTGTTGATAAGGAAATAATGGGCTGGTAATGAAGTTGTAGAGGCGAGGTATTGTTTAGAAATAAATCTTCAACAACATGGCGGAGATCCATTTCTGTATGCAGCCGCGATAAGGCATGGGTATGCATTTCTTTATCAAAAATTTCATAATTTGCTCGCCCTTGAGACTTAGCCCGATACATGGCGGTGTCTGCGTCGCGGAGCAATTCTTCAGGTTGAGTATACCCGTTTGACGAGTGAGCAATGCCGATGCTAACAGAAGTAAAGACCTCATGTTCGTTGAGCTTGAGCGGAAAAGAAAGGACAGCCCGAATGCGATCGGCAATTAGTTGCGCCTGAGAGACTTCCTCAATGGTTTCCAGCAGAACAGCAAACTCATCTCCGCCAAGACGGGCAAAGGTATCTTTGGTGCGAATGCATCGCTTCACAAGTCGCACAATCTCGATGAGCAATTGATCACCAATGTTGTGCCCTAAACTATCATTGACAAGTTTGAAGTGATCGACATCTAAAAACAAAACGGCGAAGTCACAAGACTCAGCAGGTGGCTCCTTAAGAAGCCAGCAGGCGCGGACAACTTGAATCCGTTGCTCCAATTGCTCCATAAAAAAGACGCGATTAGGTAGCCCAGTTAGGGCATCATGAAGAGCTTGCTGCTTGAGGGTTTCAGCAGCATGGTGGCGTTCTACCGCAATACTAGAAAGGTAAGTGGCAGTCTCTAAAATTTGCAAATGGTGGGGAGTGGGTTCGCAGGGCACTGAGTGGGACAAGGAAAAAGTGCCTAGTAAGTCTCCCTTTCGAGAAAAGAACGGAGAAGACCAGCAGGCACGTACGTTGTAGCATTCAGCAAGATCTTGAAAGTTTTTCCAAAGCGGATCTTGAGCAGTATCGTTGACAAAAACAGAGACTCGACGATGAGCAGCTGTGCCACAGGAAGCCATGCCCTCGGCGACAGGCAATTCGGGAGGGATTGGGTTATCGGTTTCTGAACTGCTAGGGGCAGCGCTAAAGCGGAGCACATTCAGTGTGTTGTCAAAGAGCCGAATTGAACAAACGCTAGCTGGAGACTTGCTTTCTAGGAGTAGGCACAAGGTATTAAAAGTCTCCAGTAGATTAGCACCGAAGGCAATTTTCTCTAGGACTTGAGTTTGGGTGTGGATCAATTCTTCCGATCGCTTCCGTTCAATGGCGATCGCCAAGACATGAGTAACTGTCTCCAAAAAGTCAATTTCGTCATCAGAGAAAATACGATACGTGTCCGAATAAAGTTCTAAGAACCCCAAAGGAAGAGTAGCTCCAGGAATGGGCAAATTTACGCCACTCACCTTGGCTTGAAACCTGGCATGGGGATGTAAAGTCAGTAGACCTTCTATACCCAGTTTGGCAGCTTGATGACTAACAAAGGTAGGCTGATGGGCTTGAAGTAAATATTTAATCTGAGCATGGAGATAGGCACTTACTTCTGAACAGTCTAGAGACGTATGATTCCAACCAACGCTGCTATCACGGTGTAGGGTGTTGCCGTCTGACAGAACTTGCCAAATGCTGCCGTACTCTATCTGAAGATGGTCTGTAACCAGGACAAGGGCAGCATGGCAGAGGGCGGAGAGGCTAATACCCGAAAGCGCTTGCTGGTAAAGATTGATAATTGAAGTAGAAGGATGGAGAGAGTGGAGCGATCGCGTCAAAACCTCTGCCCAGGCTTGCCCTAAAACTGGATTGTTTGAAGTAAGTTGAAGCGTTGAAGTCCCATGGAGGTAGCTAGACGGAAGAAAGCTGGCGCTTGATGGCGATTCTGGCTGAAGTTCGATATCTTCAGGGTTAGAGCCGGTGTCAGCATCTGAGCCTTTTTGTCCACTGATCGTTTCCAAGTATTCCACAGTGCAGAGTGCCTTAGCGAATGTCTAGAGTCTTTGATATGAACTAATTGCCGCTTAGGGTGGGTAATGGGCAGGATGGCTGAAGGTAAAGTATTACGCGGAACTAAGGATTAGAAACCTGTTGGACGGGTGAGCTTATATAAAGAATGCTATATTGCGAGTTTTTAAACCCAAAACCGTGTAAACACTGTAAGGAATTATTTGCTGAGGATTGTACGCAACGTCTGGAGGCTGTTTGAGGAGATGTCTGAAGATTGCAGAGAAACTTTGTTAAAAATTGGCGAGGCAGCTTTAAAGAGCGGCTTGTCGGTTAAAACCATTCGATACTATGACGAAATCGGTCTGTTAAACCCGATGGTTGAGCGTTCTAAGAGCGGCTATCGATTGTTTAAATCTCAATTGCTACAAAGACTGGCATTTATTCGCCGTGCCCAAGCTTTAGGATTGCACCTTAGCGAGGTGCAGCAGATCTTAACCGTTCATGATCAAGGAGAGTTGCCTTGTGGCGAGGTGAAGCAGCACTTAGAGGCAAAGTTGATAGAAGTCCGGCAGCAAATTGAGGCTTTAGAGACACTTGAGGTTGAGCTTAAGGGTATTCTATCGGCTTGGCAGGATCAACCCCATAGGGATCTGCTGGAGCAAACGATTTGTCCAAATCTTCAAGGGGTTACTGCATGGAAGTAGTGGTTTCGGGATTGGTGACGCTGCTAATTTTTGTATTTGGGGCGGCGATCGGCAGTTTTCTCAATGTCGTAATTTATCGGATTCCAGCAGGGCGATCGCTGCTGCACCCGCCGTCTCAGTGTCCTCAGTGTTCACATCAATTGCAGCCTTATGACAACGTGCCTGTATTGGGGTGGCTTTGGCTGAAAGGGCGTTGTCGATATTGCCAGACTTCGATTTCAATGCGCTATCCATTAGTAGAGTCGGCGACAGGATGCCTGTTTCTGTTGACATTTTGGGCAGCGTCTGAAGACTCAGCCGATTTTTTGTTGCCTGCTGTTGGCAAGTGGATCTTTTTTAGCTGGTTGTTGGCACTGGCGTTGATTGACTGGGACACTATGACCCTGCCAAATTCTCTGACTCAGTCTGGGTTAGTAGTGGGACTCGGGTTTCAAATGATTGTAGGTTGGGCAACTGCGGGTTGGGGCGGGGCGGCGAGTCATCTTTTAGGGGGCGTGTTGGGAGCCGTGGTAGGAATCTGGGTGTTTGATTTAATTACAATTTTGGGATCGATCGCCTTTGGACAAACGGCAATGGGCGGTGGCGATGCGAAGCTGGCGGCAATGATGGGAGCTTGGTTAGGTTGGAAGTTGCTCTTGCTAGCAGGGTTTTTGGCTTGTGCAATCGGGGCATTTGTGGGCGGTGGGGCGATCGCCATGGGGCTGCTGAGCCGTCGTCAACCGATGCCTTTTGGTCCTCTTTTAGCCCTGGCTGCAGTATTAGTAGCATTTTTTGGAGAAGCAATGCTGTCTACTTATGTGCATTTATTTTTTCCAACCATTTAGATCGGGAACTTTAGAGGCAAGGCTTTAGACTTTATAGAGGGGATTATCGTCTTCCACTTCTGATAAGATCTCTACCTCTGATAAAATCATTGATGAACGTTGTAACTTGGATCACCGTCAGAACCACTGACTATCGCTGGGAAGCCGAACTGATGCAGCAAATCCTCACTGCCCAAGGGATTCCTAATCGGGTGATTGCCCAAGGAAGCACAGCATATCCTGGCTGTGGGGTATCTGCTGCCTTACAGGTTCCTCTTCACGAACAATGGACGGCACTGCTGTTACTGAGTCCTGTTGAAGAGGGAGATACAAGTGTGTAATATCTGCCTCCATAACCCCCTTAAAAAATGTCTTTATTTGACTGGTTTGCCAACCGCAAGAAATCTGAACCCATGAACCAAGCTTCGCAAGAGCGCGAGATTGCGGATGGGTTGTGGAGCAAATGTCCAGAGTGCGCGGTGCTGACCTACACCAAAGATTTACGGACAAATCAGATGGTTTGTTTAGAGTGCGGCTACCATACCCGAGTGTTTAGTGATGAACGCATTCAACAGTTGATTGATGCGGGCACTTGGCAGCCCATGGATGAAGATATCCGCCCTGTCGATCCACTGAAGTTTCGAGATCGGAAGGCTTATGGCGATCGCCTGCGTGAAACCCAAGAAAAAACGGGGCTAACAGATGCCGTAAAAACAGGACTGGGACAACTAGAAGGTCTGCCCGTGGGCTTGGGGGTGATGGACTTTCGGTTTATGGGCGGCAGTATGGGTTCTGTGGTGGGTGAGAAGTTAACCCGCATGATTGAGCGATCGACGCGGGAACGGGTGCCTGTCATCATTGTTTGTGCATCAGGGGGGGCACGAATGCAGGAAGGAATGCTGAGCCTCATGCAAATGGCTAAAATTTCGGCAGCCTTGGAGCGGCATCGGGAAGAGCGTTTGCTGTATGTACCAGTCTTAACTCACCCGACGACAGGCGGTGTAACGGCAAGTTTTGCCATGCTGGGCGATGTGATTGTGGCGGAACCAAAGGCAACGATCGCTTTTGCAGGGCGGCGAGTCGTAGAACAAACGCTGCGGGAGAAATTACCTGATGATTTTCAAACCTCTGAGTATCTTCTCAGTCATGGGTTTGTTGATGTCATTGTGCCACGGACTCAGTTGAAGAAAACGCTGGCTCAACTCGTGCTTTTGCATCAGCCCCAAACTCATCCGCCTGCTCACTTACCCAAATTTATGCCGATCGCGTTGGAAAAGTCGGTGGTGGGCGATAGTCTGGCATGATCGAAGTTAGCGTAGGTCACAGTGGCTCCCCTAAAAGAAGTGCCTCCGATTTGCTTAAACTGCTGAACCAGCGAAAGCAGGGCTGTAATGCTGAACTGAATGTAGAGCATAGACAGGAAGCTCCAAAGTAGCCCCCACGGGTTTTGGGTAGTGAGATGGTTGATAGCAACCGCAGCAATGAGGAAGGCTAATCCGTAACGGGTAACTGCTCGTGCCGTGGTTAGGGCGATCGCGATCGGCTGACAATTCCAAAGGCTTGCTCCGGCTGCAATCAGACCAGAGGCGATCGCTCCAGCAATGGCAAATTTTGGGTTGTTTTGAGTCCAACTGCCCCAGTAGAAAAATCCGAGTAACGCACTAGAAGCCGCAGCGGACATCATCCGAAAGAGCACGCTTAGCGATTTAAATTTATGCACAGTGCCCATTCCAGCAATTCCTAGAACGCCGTACAGGACTAAAACATAAGTCCAAGCTGCGTCTTCTGGAGTTGCACCCAAGGACGCAAAAATAAGCCGACTGAGGACATCGAACAAGAGGAGAGCAACTATAATCACGACGATGATAAAGGGTAAGACTTGCTTAAGGGTTTGCCCCGTTTTAACATTGTGAAAGTTGGCACCCACCAATTGAGCCTGGCTAAAGTCACAGCCTCGCAGGTCTGAGCCGCTGAAATTAACGCCGATGAGATTTTGTCCTTTAAAAGAGCGATTGCAGAGGTTTTTATGGGAAAAGTGATGGGACATGAAAGAAAAAGATAAGGAACGAAAAATCTGGTAAATGAATCGAAATTTAGCATGGCGGTCAGTCTTGACGATCCTTTTGGGGTTACCGTTAATATTTTATGGTATCCCTCATGGGTGGCGACCAGTTGGCAGAGAGTCGCGATCGCTGTTTCAGGGAATCGAGTATCGGCGGGAGGTGCGATCGCATCCTCGTTCATTAGTAATTCATCAGGTGGCAATCGATTTGATGGCTCCGGGAATTGGGGTATTCGTGACACCCGGAAATGCAACACAAGATAATACGGAAACTAATGCTAGAACAACTTCAGAATTTTTGAGAGCGTTCAGGTTGCAACTGGCGATTAACGCTAACTTCTTTTGGTATTTTCGGGAGAAGACACCTTGGGATTATTTTCCGAAGAGCGGCGATCGCGTCAATACCGTTGGACAGTCAATTTCTAACGGCATTACCTATTCCGCGGCTGAACCCACTTGGTCTGCACTATGCTTTTCAATCGATCATCATGCTCGAATTGAGAAAAGTGGAGATTGCCCGATCGGAACGCAGCAAGCTGTGGCTGGAAGTACAATGTTGGTAAACCAGAGTAAACCTTTAAAGGCACAGGAAAATACCGCAGATAGTGATGGACTTTATTCACGAACTGTCGCAGCCGTCGATCAGCGGGGAGAAAAACTATGGATTATTGCTGTAGATGATAAGCAGCCCCTTTATAGCGAAGGCGTAACGCTCGCTGAGATGACCGCTTTGGTCATGGAACTAGGAGCCTATGCAGCAATTAATTTAGATGGCGGTGGCTCAACGACATTAGTAACTGAGACAAGCTCAGGGATAAAGATTCTGAACTCACCTATTCATACTAAAATTCCCCTTCGTGAACGTCCCGTTGCTAACCATTTAGGGTTTTATGCGAAGCCTAAAGAGAACTAACGAGATCATCTAACTCTGCATATTCTGGCAGTTGCGCATCAATAGGCTGTCCTCTGCGCAAAACCACCCGATCGTGCTGCGATCGCGCCAGTAATTCGCTGTAATGACGTGCTTTGAACAAAACTAAATCTGCTGGCAAACCCACTCCAATCCGTCCAATGGATAATCCCATCAAGTCGGCAGGAGTTGTCGTCACAGTGCGACACCAATCACTGTAAGGCGCGTCTAAATGGGCAATCCGTACCGCCTGGGTAAACACTTCGTGCATATCATGATCTCCAAAACCGTAGAACGGATCACGGCAATTGTCGCTAGCAACCGCCACCGGGATGCCTTGCTGCTTGAGTTCATGCAGCAAGGTAACGCCGCGCCATCGAGGAGTACGGGGAGAAGGCTGGCGATCTTGGAGATAAAGATTGCACATGGGCAGGCTGACAACGCCGATATTAGCTTGTTTGACGAGGGCGATCGTCTTCATCGCTTCTGCCGGAGATTGTACTGCCAAGCTGCAACAGTGCCCACACACAATTTGCCCAGTGAATTGATGCCTTAAAGCGGCTTCTGCAACTAGTCTAAGGGTAATGTCATTAGGATTGTTACTTTCGTCGGTGTGAAAATCGAGATTGAGATGACGCTCTTTGGCTAATTCAAAAACGCGATCGAGTTGCGTATTAACTTCGTCGTTCATCCACAGAACGCCCCCTAAGATACCTTTCACTTCAGCCATTTGATCGGCAAGTTTTTCACCTTCAGGCGTTAAGAAATAATCTAGAGAAACCAGAGAAACGGCTTGGAGCGTCAATCGATCGCCCCATTCTTGTCGGAGTTTCTTAAAGACTGCCAAACTAATCTCAGCTTGTCCATCTGCCGAATCAATATGCGTACGTATTGCTTGGGTTCCATGGGCATAGCTGCACTTTAAGCCAAACTCCATTCGTCGGTAAACATCCTCAAATTTCCAGTTTTTCTTACAATCACTTTGAACAGTTTGTAGCGCGTTCTCGAACGTTCCATTTAAGTTAGGCGATCGCTCCCAAATATGTCCTTTATCGAGATGGGTATGCATATCTACAAAGCAACTCCAAACTTGTCCTCGCTTCAGATCAATAGAAGGAATTTCTGGAGGATGAACTGTTCCGGCAGGGATAAGTTGGGCGATCGCACCATTTTTAATTTCCAGATCAACAAAAGCAAATTCTCTATTCCACAAATCATTAATAGCCAGTAACGCTACAGGTACATGAGCGTTAATCAACCAATAATGATTTAGTCCTTTTAACTCATTCTTCATCGTTAGTTTTCCTGCTTTACAGTACTTTCATGCCAATTTCGCAACAAGGTATCCGAGAGTAGCGTTAGCCCTGCAAAAATGGCAACCCCCAAAACGGTTGTCATTAGCAGTGCCGCGAACATTCGAGGAATTTGCAGGTTAAAGCTAGAAATGAGAATTTGATAGGCAATTCCTGATCGAGTTCCTCCGGTTCCGGCAATAAACTCGGCAACAACTGCCCCAATTAAAGCCAGCCCACCACTAATACGTAACCCTCCCAAGAAGTAGGGCAAAGCACTGGGCAAACGAAGATAGACCAGGGTTTGCCAGCGGGAAGACCGATACAGTTGAAACAGGTTCAGCAGATTATGATCGGCACTGTTTAAGCCTAAAATAGTGTTTGACAAAATGGGGAAGAACGCGACGAGCCAAGCGCAAATGACCAGCGAAACGAACGTAGAGCTTTCGCCAGGAACAACTTGACGAACCCAGATGATGATCAGAGGGGCGATCGCCACAATCGGTGTCGTTTGCAGAATCACTGCATAGGGGAAGAAACTACGCTCTATCCATTTGTTTTGAGCAAACAAAATTGCAACTAACAACCCTGAAATAACGGCTGCAATAAAGGCAACAACAGTAATTTGCAAGGTAATTAGCAAGGAGGGGAACAGTTCATCCCAGTCTTTAACTAACGTTTGCAAAACCAAAATAGGACCAGGAAGTAGGTAGGGGGGAATACCGCTGATGCGAACGCCTGCTTCCCAAGCACCTAACATCATGATGCCAACCAGGACGGGCGCTAGCACATGAGGAGAAATAACTTGACGACTTGAATCGGGTCTGGGCATTGCAGCTTTAAAGCGGCTGTTCATAAGGGAGTGACAGAGGGAGCAGGGGCATTAGCAAGAGCGTGGGAAATTCTTTGACAGTAGCTGTTATAAAGGCTGGAGCTACGGAAGTCTTCGGTACGAGGATAGGGGGCGGCGATCGCCACATCTGCGACAACTCGACCTGGACGCGATGCCATGACAATGACCCGATTGGAGAGATAAACGGCTTCGTAAATGTTATGGGTGACAAATACCACCGTCCATTGTTTTTGCAACCATAAGTTTAATACATCGCTGTTCAACTTACTGCGGGTCATTTCGTCTAAAGCCCCGAACGGCTCATCCAGTAGTAAAATCTCAGGTTGAGTGACCAACGCTCTCGCAATAGAGACACGCATCTTCATGCCGCCAGATAGTTGGCGGGAATATGCTTTCTCAAACCCTTGAAGATCGACCAGGGCGATCGCTTCCGCCACAGCTAAGTCAGCCGTCCGTTTAGCAATACCTGCCAGCTTAAGGGGCAACCGGACATTCTCTTGCACAGTTGCCCAGGGCATTAATGCAGCTTCTTGAAATACAAATGCGAGTTTGGGTTGTTTAAGGTTCCATTCAATCGTGCCTGCGCTCATTTTACCCAGCCCAGCCATGATTCGCAGTACCGTACTTTTGCCACAGCCGGAAGCACCCACTAGAGTGACAAACTCTCCCGCACCAATATCTAGACTAAAATCAGTGAGGGCGATCGTCCCGTTAGCGTAGATTTTGCTGATGTGGCTGAGCGTGATAGTAGAGTTGGGCATGATGCTAGGTCAGGAACCGAGACGAAGGAAAGTTTAGATAGGAGGGGTTAGCTCTTGTATGAATTTGTTCCTTTATTGATAAATTTTAGAGTATAAGCTTTTCTATAATCAGTATCTTTTTCAAACAAACCTTCTGCTGCCATCGTATCAAAAAACGATTTCCAGCGTTCCTCTGTCATTGCGCCAATCCCCTTTGTCTCTGCATCTCCAGAGTTTACAACGCCGTACTCTTTCATCTTCGCAATACCGTAGGCAAGTTGTTCATCATTCATTTCTGGGTTTGCTTTCTTAATGAGTTCGTTGGCAGGTTTTGGATCACCTTCTAAATAGCTATACCAACCTTTAATGGATGCATCTACAAACCGTTGAACCAAGTCGGGGTTCGTCTCGACCAATTCGCGCTTTGCCTCAATCGTTGTAGAATAGGGGGTGTAGCCACTATCTGCTAACAGAAAAACGATCGGCTTGAAGCCTCCTGCTTTTTCGATCGCCAAGGGTTCCGAACTGAGATAGCCCTGTTGAGCAGAAGTTTTGTCTGTTAAAAAGGGAGCAGGATTGAAGTTGTAGGGGCGCTTCTGATCATCTGTAAATCCATACTTGGCTTTGAGGAAAGGCCAGTAAGTCACATTTGCCGCTGAGGAAATTAAGATAGGTTTGCCCTTGAGATCGGCTAGGGTTTTAGCACCCGACTCAGGATGAGCAATAATCACCTGCGGATCTTTCTGAAAAATGGATGCGACCGTCACTTTTGGGATGCCTTCTTCGATCGCTTGAATTGCGTCCGAGGCATAACCCATAAAGAAATCAACTGCCCCACCCATTAAAAGCTGCGTTCCGTTGACCTGCGGTCCGCCCATTTTTATCGTGACATCTAACCCATATTCTTGATAAATCCCTGTGGCAACTGCCTGGTAAAAGCCACCATGTTCAGCTTGGGCATACCAGTTAGTACCGTAGCTAATCTTCGTTAATTGCTCTGTTGTGACGGCAGGAGCAGTAGGAGCCTGAGATTGGCTTGTACAAGCTGTAATGAAACCGCTTCCAACCGTCAGCGCCCCGTACTGAATAAATTTACGGCGCGTGATGCCGTCCTGCGAATCATGCCATGAATCTGTCATAAGCTTTACTCCTCCCGCGAACCCAATGCTATGAAGCCAACACTCATTCTTTCATCAAACCAACGCTCTTTTGCGTAACCCACTCCATCACCTGTTCGCCCAAGCGGACATTGTTAAACTGATCAATCTCTCGAATGCCTGTTGGGCTGGTCACATTCACTTCCGTGAGATAACCTCCAATGATGTCAATTCCCACAAAAATTAGACCATCTCGGCGCAAACTCGGCGCAAGCTGAGCGCTAATTTGGCGATCGCGCTCTGTAATTTCTACTTTTACCGCCTGCCCACCGACTGCCATATTGCCCCGAAACTCACTGCCTGTGGGCACTCGGTTCACAGCCCCAATCGGTTCACCGTTTAGCAAAATCACGCGCTTATCGCCGTCTTTTGCTGCTGGCAGATAAGCTTGCACCATAATCGGCGTTTTGCCCTGCGTACTGATTTCAATCAGCGAGTTAAAATTGCGATCGCCCGCCTCGATTAACAAAATACCCTCGCCTGCCTTACCGCCCAACGGCTTAATCACTGCCGTTCCTAGCCGCTCTACAAACTTCCGAATTACCTGCTTATCCTGACTGACAATAGTTTCTGGAATGGCTTCTGCAAATTGCAGTGCATACATTTTTTCATTGGCAACCCGCAGCCCATTGGGTGAATTAATCATCAAAGTTTTGGCTGGATCAACGTAATCTAAAATATAGGTTGCATAGAGATAGGAAATCGTCACAGGTGGATCAGTGCGCATGAAAACTGCATCCATTTCTTCCAGCAGCAACATCTGGCGATCGCCCAATTGATACCAGGGCTGAGCCGCTACCCATCGCCCTTCGACCAACGACACAGGCTCTAACTGTACGGCCTGAGCGATCGCCCAAGCCTTTCCGCCCGCCACGCTTAGCAAAGGTGCCTCAGTCACCCATACTTCGTGTCCCATTACCTGGGCTGCTTCCATTAAAGCGACGCTTGTATCGTGCCCTGGATCGAGCCTCTGAATCGGATCAATAATAAAAGCAATTTTCACTCAACTTCTCCCAATCTCCACGGACAAACGATCCACCCAGTCATCTCGCTCCCTCAATACAAATGCCACTACACACTTAAGTCTTAGGTCAACAACGGATCGAGTTCCCCGCGTGCATCTAGATCATGAATATCGTCACAGCCGCCAATGTGCTGATCATTGATAAAAATCTGAGGCACAGAGCGCTGCCCGTGCGATCGCTCTGCCATCTTTGTCCGGGCTGCATTGTCACCATCAATAGAATACTCTGTAAACTCAACGCCTTTCTCGCGCAACAATTGCTTAGCTCGAATACAAAAGGGGCAAGTTCTCCAAGTGTAAATTTCAACGTTAGAAGACATAGTCGTTCACAGTTCTAGAAATATTTCTTCATCTTAATGCAACATGGTTTTGTCAATACTCTACCTTTATATTCATTCTCTCAAAAATAACTGGAAGATTTTAGTAACTATAGGTAGCATAGGGGGCATAAGTTGGTGAATTCTTTTGTTTCTGGTGGAGTCTCGGTTTTCTATGAGCAAGTCTCTATTTTCCCTTTTCCGTCTTCCATTTTTAGTTCCAGTCGCAGCCCTCGCTATTGGTGTCAGCGCCTTATCTGCCAAGGCAGAGACGCTTGTCTATAATCCAATTCCGATGCCCGCCAGCAACGAGGTGACAGACACGCTTTCAGAAAAGGATATCCCCACTGGGGTCGGTGGTTTTTCTCGAGATTACGTCGTTAACTTTAAAGAGGGCGATCAAATTGTTCTAGACTTGACTTCTGATCAGTTTGATGCGCTAGTTACCCTCATTGGGCCCGATGGAGCAACTGTGGGCGAAAATGACGACGGCCCTGATGGAACGACGAATTCATTGCTCTTTACTCGCATTACCCGCCCAGGAAACTACATTGTTCGGGTTGCTCCTTATGCAGGACAAGGTTTGGGTGGTTTTACGCTAAAGGTAACTCGCCTCAGACCGATTTAATTTAGGAAGCAGACTGCATTCAGAGGTTTAAGGTCATTCTCAATTCTTTAACCATTCATCCGTAGCACTTGCCAATGTTTCCTAAAGTCTGCTACCTTTATTAAGCGCTGAAAAGTGCTTTGCCGGGATAGCTCAGTTGGTAGAGCAGAGGACTGAAAATCCTCGTGTCCGGAGTTCAAGTCTCCGTCCTGGCATAGGTTTCAGAGGTTGGTGAATAGGGCAGCACTAAAAATGCCCTAATTCACACCCATTTATCCGAAGCCGAACAACGAAAAGCTGAATACTCTACTCCTACTCAGGCTGAATCCTCCTACTCAGGCTGGTTTTTCATTACTCAGTCACCTTGAGTAATGCTTAAAATCTTTGCTCGTAAGGGTTACTCAGGCTACTCAAGATACTCAAGCAGGTTTTACGCTACACATTTCTACTACACTCCTCCCCCGCAATGGCTATATGAGGAGGGGAAGTATCCATTCATCTTTTCAATTACTAGAAACCTATCTTGAGTATCTTGAGTAGTCTGAGTAACTGGCTCTAGCAAAGGTTTTCAGCGTTACTCAGGCTGAAAACTTGAATTTTATCATCTGGCTCTGGAATAGCTGCATTGTAAGGACTTCAGCGTTACTCAGGTTGAAATGAGTATGTTTTGAATAGCCTGAGTAGTGGGAACCTCTCTGGGTTGATAGCAATGATTTAGTAGGACGATCGCGCACTCGTTAGTAAGGCAGTACTAGCGCCCACTTTGTTAGCTCCGACTAAATGGTAGAGGGCGATCGCTGGTGCGGGCATCAGGCTACTTACAAGAACTCGGTATCAATCCGCTACATCTTCAGAACCAAGTTAAGAATATGTCCCAATGTGTGAGAAGTGGCAAGGTGGTAGCCTTTGACTGCGGCATTCCTTCCAGTTCTTATCGACTGAGTAGGACGGTTCAGGCTGTTACCTAAAAAAGGAAAGAATAATGGCGACTTGTCACAACTGTGGAGCGTCTGTCCAGTCAGGGCAAGGATATCGACGTGACGTTTACACAGGAAGCAGTGTTGGAACGAGAAGTAGTCGGTCTTACAGTGGGATTCGGACGCTGTGTGCTCGATGTACAGCCAGACATGACAGAATAAACCAGTGTTTTCGTCTAATCGGCTTGGCTTGTTTGGTGGGAATTGGTGCTTGGTGGTTTAATCTCCCTCCCTCCAAACGCAGTCCCTCTGTTACTGTCTCCTCTCCGTCAATAAAAGCATCTCCTTCAAATTTGAGTTCTGATAGGGATAGGTCTTCTTCAGTGTCAGTTTATTCAGACAGTGATTCTCTCCAACCATCAGAGCGAAAAAAAAGTAAGGTGGTAGCAGAACTGGATACGTCTTCGTCAACTCCAATCAATTCCCCTCCGCCAAGAACTGAAAAAGAAGACTCTGAGCCTAGTCCTAGTGTCTCAGCACTCAGCACTGTTCCATCCTCAGAACAATCATCCGAGAGGAGAAAGGTGGAAGGACTGGGGCTAATTCCAGCTAGCTCACCGATCGTAGAAATCCCATCGCCACTAGAACAAGTTAAGACGGTATTCCAGCAAAAATGGAACTCTCCAGTAGAAATGAATTCCACAATTCGATACCGCCTTGTGGTCAGCCCTGATGGTGTGCTGAAAGAGATTGAGCCAATTGGTGCTGCTTCTGAATATCTAAACCAAGAGATACTATCTCTGATTGGGCAGCCTATTACTTCCCCTAGTGCAGATGGAAAATCATCTAAAATTCGTGTTGTTATCACACGAGATGGTCAAGTAAAAACGTCATGGGACTAAGCAAATCTCGTAATGTTACTGTAGCCAGAACTGGTAAAGAAAAGCTCCACTTGTCGTGCAACAAGTGGGGTAAAGCTGTCTACCTGCGGCTGCTACGGTTGACCTCAATGAACAAAGTGCTGGCGATTTCCTTGATTTATTCAGAGTGGTTAGCGATCGCCTCATCATCCATTCCTAGGTCTTTTTTAGCAACGTACTTTGCCCCTGCGATGGCGCGGCTGTAGCGGGCGGCAACTGTTCTAAGCATGGCTTCATAAGCCTGTTCTGGCTCAATGGTTGGCTGTGGTGAATTCTGGGCTGGCAACGTTGATAACTCGACAGAATCTAACAAGATAATGTTGTGTGAAACTTTGCCGTTCCTCTCTCCAGCAGGCACAAGCTGAACTCGCACACCTTTTTTTAACAAGCTCAATTCTTCTGAACCAGGGTCAAACGACTTCCAGATTTTTTCATCATCAGGCGTTTTGAATAGGACGCTGCGGTATGGTCCATACTCCCCTGCTTTTTCAGCGGTGACAAACTCAACAACTGCGATGATTGGCGCGACTACTTTAGACACTGGGTTCTCTCCTGATCAATAGATAGAAAGTGATGGGGGCAGAGATGCCCCCATGAGATTTAGAACGGAGCTTCAGGAACCCAGGATTCAAAAATTTCCCAGTCATACCCAAATTGAGAGCGGATGGCGCGGCACACATCGGCGTAACCATCAGAATCAGCCATTACATCAGCTTGTAACTCCTCACCACTGCCACGATTGATCATTGTGGCTAAGGCTCGGACTTTGGCAGCTTGGATGAGCTTGGGGCGTTGTAGTTGTGCAATCATGAGAGATACCTCGTTGTAGGTTGGGCACTGGTTGACTTGGCGGTTAGCAGTGCCCTTTGACATTTCAGGATTTCCGAGAACGTGTCCGGTTGTCCCTATGCCTCTTATTATACCCTCTTATCCCTGTTAACAACGGAAACAAGCGAATATTCTTGTAAATATTTTTTAAGGGTTATCCTTGTTAACAGCGGTAACGTAGATATAATGCTGCTGAGTAGCGAGGTAGAAATATGGCAAATTCCAACCCAGTCCAGAGTGAAGGGTTCAAAGCACAGCAGATTCCCAAGTATGGCGAAACAGCTTTGTCTAAGCGAGTGGTGGGTATCCGATTTCCAGTGAATGTTGATGAAGTTTTGCAGGCGATGACCTCAGAGGAGCGTCAGCGGCTGATCCGTGATGCGGTGGAATGTCGGCTAAAGGATGCTGGGCAGATCTAAGGCACTACTGGCACTGGCTGAAACGAGGCAAAGTAGAGGCATCCACTTATCGCACTTGCCTTAGAGTAGTTCTATCAGCAATAGGATGATGAATCGAACCATTAGGGAACTATGCAGACTCAGGATATTCTCAACGCGATCGATATCGGAGAAAGTTCAGACTGGGAGTTTAAGTCTGCCAAAGGTGGTGTGCCTAGTAGCCTTTGGGAAACCTATAGTGCGATGGCAAACACGGATGGTGGAACCATCATTCTAGGGGTGACTCAAAAAAACGGTGTACCTCAGATTGATGGAATAAACAACCCTAGCAGAATTCATAAAGATCTATGGGATAACCTCAATAATCGAGGGAAAGTCAGCATAAACCTGTTAGTTGAAAATGACGTGCAAGTTGCTGAAGTTGCTGGGCAAAATGTTATATTTCTTCGGGTTCCCCGTGCAGATAGGCGGCAAAGACCCGTTTTTGTAGGGCAAAATCCTTTAACTGGTACGTATCAACGCAATTATGAAGGGGATTATCGTTGCACTCAAGACAAAGTAGGACGGATGTTGGCAGACCAATCTGAAGAGCCTGCTGATAGTCGCATCTTGAAAAAGTTTGGACTAGAAGATCTTGATGAAACTAGCTTTAAGCAGTATCGGCAACGGTTTGCCTCTCGTACACCAGATCACCCCTGGCTTAGTGAAGATAATCAGGGCTTTTTAGCTAAGCTGGGTGGATGGCGACGCGACCGCATTACTAACCAAGAGGGGTTAACCGTTGCGGGACTCCTGATGTTTGGAAAAATGGAAACGATTCAAGAACCGGGAGCCGTTCCAGAGTTTCATCTTGATTATCGGGAAAAACCTGCTGAAGCTTTAAAGGTTCGATGGATAGATCGCCTTGTTCTTGATGGAACATGGGCGGGCAATATCTTTCAGTTTTATCAGCGAGTGATTCAGAAACTGTCGGCTGATTTGAAAATGCCATTTCAGATGGGGCATGATTTATTTCGTAGAGATGACACTATTGTTCACGAGGCAATTCGGGAAGCTCTAGTAAATGCTCTAATTCATGCGGATTACCGAGGACAAGGAGGAGTTGTCATTGATAAGTATCCCGACCGTTTTGAATTTTCTAATCCGGGCAGTCTACTACTATCGCTTTTTCAATTACTTCACGGTGGTATCAGTGAATGTCGTAATAAGTCGCTACAACTTATGTTTCAGATGATTGGAGGGGGCGAAAAGGCGGGTTCTGGCATTGATAAAATTCGGCAGGGGTGGGAGTCTCAGCATTGGCGAGCGCCTAGTATCCAAGAACAAGTACAACCTGATCGTGTTCGTCTTGTGTTGCCGATGGTCAGTATGCTGCCAGAAAAATCACTCAATGCCTTGAAGAAGCAATTTGGCTCATCATTCGATGAATTAAACTCAGAGGAAGTTCAGGCACTCGTAACTGCACAACTTGAAGGAGAGGTGACAAATCGACGAATGCAGGAAATTTGTAATCGCCATCCCTCAGACCTTACTAAAATCTTGCAGGGTCTAGTCCGTCGTGTTTTTCTGTCATCCATAGGGCAAGGTAGGGGAACTCGTTACACCCTACCTGGTAGAGATGGCTACGTTCAGCTTGCGATGGGGGCTTCTAACGGTACAACTCCTCTAACCCAGAACTCCTCACAATCACAAAGTTTGGCGTGGGACTCCTCACAAAGTAGAGACTCCTCACAAAGTTTGGCGTGGGACTCCTCACAAAGTGGCGACTCCTCACAAAGTGGCGACTCCTCACAAAGTGGCGACTCCTCACAAAGTCTGGAGACTTTGCCTCATGAAGTGCTTAAAAAGCTTGAATCTATTGCTTCGCCAGTACGATTATCAGAATGGATACCTAGGACAAAAACACAGGACGTTATTCTAGAATTGTGCGATCAGCATTTTCTGACAGCTGCTCATCTTGCAGAGTTGATGAACCGTAATCCTAGCAGCCTCCGTAACCGTTTTCTGACACCAATGGTACGAGAAGAATTATTAGAGCTTCGTTACCCAGATAGACCAAATCGACCTGATCAAGCTTATAGAACAGTTGCTCAAGATTTAGGTTGAGCTTAGAAAGAATTTAGTAATTAATTAATGGCGATCGTCTAGAACATCACCCCTTACAAAACATCAAGGTAATTTTTAGACCCACTCCCTATCTTGCGTTCTGACTCATCAACAATTTTCATCCCGAATGGCTCCAACTTCCCAGCGGTAAGAGGATGTTTGAAAAGTTATGGCAAGTCAGATTTTACGCCAATCGCCTCACCATAATCCGGATCATCGCCAGATAGATCAGAGTCTCTGAGGTCTGCGGAAGGTGTTCATAATCTTTGTTCAAA